>JAKLHS010000043.1 GCA_022710025.1 Caldisericota bacterium
GCTCTGCTCCACTCAGCACGACAAGGATGATCCCCACCGAGAAAACGATGCCGCCGATAAGCCTTGACAGACCAAACCCGAGGTGTTGAGACAGGTCGCTGGTCACGAGTGAGAAAAGCTGTCCCCCGAAGCCGATGTACGCCCCGGCGAGTACTCCCAGAACAATAAGCTGAGCCGTGCTCAGATTCGTCTTCTTCTGTCCGGCCGCTACGGCCGCGTCGGCAATCGCTGCAGGTGGCAGGCAATCCACGTTGCCTCCTTTTCCTTCTCCGGCGTTTTCTACTGCCAGTTCCATACACTACGCACCGTGTCCACGGGCGCGTACTTTACCGCGGCAACACCATGTCGGACCCATGTGAATTTTATAACAACTCATCAAGAAGTCAACGGAGATCAAACGGCGTTCCCGACTCTGCGTCAATCTCCCGGCACCACTATGGACATACGCAGTATACGACCCGGTCTTGTGCCGGCAAGTGTCCGGACATACTGCCATGTACCCCGTCGATGATCAGCATAGCCCATATCGCATCGTGATGACTGACGTTGAAGCATTGACATCCCGGCGAAAAGGGATACCATGGACACGATACGGTCCGAGGAGATAAAGGAGAATTTCATGCCAATCAAGAAAGCTTCCGTCAAGGATGTCCGCAAGACAAAGACACGGACGGCATATAACACAGAACATGCGGCCAAGGCAAAACTTGCGCTGGATATGGCGCGCAAGTCAGGTTACGCTCCGGAGAAGGTTGTTGACGCTGTCAAGCAGCTGGACAAACTTGTCCAGAAAGGTGTCGTGCACAAGAACACCGCTGCCCGTAAAAAGTCCCGCCTCATGAGCAAGGCCAACGCCGCTCATGCGACGAAACCTACGGAATCCTGAGAATCGTTTTCGACAGCAATTGTTCAAGGGCTACCAGCGCATTGCTGGCAAGCCCTTTTTTTATGCCGTACTCGATATCCTCGAGCTGCTCCAGCAATGCTTCGATGTCGCGCAACTTCACGCCGCCGGCAGCAGACAGAAGAGCTGACAGCGTGCGATCGTCAAGATTTCGGTGTTGCGTTCGAAGACACCAGGCTCTCAGGTCCGCTCGGGGCCTGTTTGATCTGGAAACCAATTTGGCATTCAGAAGACGCAGCAACCCCTGCTCGACATCAAACAAGATATCTGTGTCCTTGGCTCCGGAAGACTTCAAGTCCTGCAGCGCGCGCATCGCTCTATCGAAGTGCTTCAGTGAGACTGCTTCCACGAGAATAGCCGCAGCGGCTGTGTGACACCGCGGCACAACCTCTTGCACATCTGCGACGGTAATCGTCGAGTCTGTATATGCAAGCAGTTTGTCAATCTCACTACGCATGAGGAAGAAACTGTTTGCTGTACGCTCCATGAGCTCATGGACAGCTCGATCCTCCATCGTGCGGCCGTCCAACCTCTTGCGTATCCATGACTGCACGGCTGCAGAGGAAACGCTGTAATTTGTCACAACGAGAGCCTTGCTGAGCAGTTCTTCCGGTACCTTCGCCGGGTCGGCAAACAGGAGACATGTGATATCGGGAGCAAGTATCAACGGGGACAAACTGGCAAACCGCTCAGCGGTCTTGTCGGTCAGATTCGTCACTACCAGTGCCTTCCGCCCGGAGCCGAAGCTCTGGCTGCCCAGAAATTCACGAATGCTGTCAAAGCTGTCTTCTCCGCCCTCAAACTCCGCATAATCGAATACCCGATATGCCTCGGGTACCTGTGACCTGACTGCGTCTTTCGCTTGAGGAACGAAGTAGTCGTCTCCCGGGGAAAAGACGTACAGCGACGACGGATGCCTGCTTCTGAGGCTGTTTAACGCCTCAGTCACAGAAACATCGCGAAAAGCGGCCCCCGATACTCCCCTTGTCCCCGTCATGCCTCGTGAACTATGGATAAATCTTTTCGAGGAGACGCGGGAACGGCACGGTCTCGCGCACATGCGGCAATTTGCATACCCAGGCCACCGTACGCTCGATACCCAGCCCAAATCCGCTGTGTGGAACAGAGCCATACCTCCGAAGGTCCAGGTACCACTGGTAGTCAGCCTCGCTCAGTCCTTCGGCATGAACCCGGCTCAGCAACATGTCACAATCGTCCTCGCGCTGCCCTCCGCCGATGATCTCGCCATACCCTTCGGGCGCCAACAGGTCTGCGCATAGCGCTGTCTGTTGATTATTCGGATTCACTTTCATATAGAAGGCCTTGATGGACTTCGGATAGCCGTGAACGAACACGGGTCGCTCAAATTGATTGGAGATAATCGTCTCCTCGTCTCCACCGAAATCGTCCCCCCATTGTATGGACGATCCTGCTTTCTGCAGGATCTGCACCGCTTCGTCATAGGGGACTCGTGGAAATGGCGTAACGACCTTCTCAAGAAGCGATGTATCCCGTTCGATGATTGCCAGTTCCTCGGATCGCTGTTCGAGCACCTTTCTGACGATGTATGTGACAAATTGCTCTTGGACATCGCAGTTCTGAGACCAGTCACAGTATGCCATCTCCGGTTCCACCATCCAGAACTCGGTCAGATGCCGGCGTGTCTTGGATTTCTCGGCGCGGAACGTCGGGCCGAAGCAGTAGACTCTCCCGAATGCCATTGCCGTCGCTTCGTTGTAGAGCTGGCCGCTCTGTGACAAGTATGCAGGTGTGCCAAAGTAGTCGGTTGAAAAGAGCGTCGAAGAACCTTCGCACGCGTTTGCAGACAAGATCGGAGCGTCCACAAGAAGGAAGCCGTGATCATCAAGGAAATCTCGTGCGCTCTTGATGATGGTGGCCCTGATACGCATGATGGCCCACTGTCGCTTGGATCGAAGCCACAGATGGCGATTGGACATCAGAAAATCCACCCCGTGTTCTTTCGGTGTGATAGGATAGCCGGAAGTCAGCTGATGCACCTCCATTGCGCGAACATGCATCTCATAGCCCCCTGGGGCGCGTTCTTCGGCATGGATGGTGCCGCTGATGCTGAGGCTGGTCTCCTGCGTGAGACGGCGTACAGTATCGAATGTCGCTTCGTCAACCTCGTTGCGAACCACGACACACTGCATGATCCCGGTGCCGTCTCGTACGAGGACAAAGGCGATCTTCCCGCTGCTCCGCGTATCATACACCCACCCGTTTACCTGCTGAACCTGCCCTGCGAACTCGGATGCCTTGTCGATGTACATTACTGGTTCTCCTCAACTGTATGCTGATGTGAACACGCCGTCGTATTCAGATTGGCACCGCACACGGGGCACAACCCCTTACAGTCGGCAGTGCACAGGGGAAACTCCTTCACTTCCATGAGCAGGTTCTGACGCACAACATCCGTGACATCCAGTACCTCAGAATTGAGAACGAAAACATCTTCCTGGTCAGATTCCTCCTGCCCGCTCGGAAGGTACATCTCATCTATCTCGAACTCAACGTTTTCCTTGACCGGTTCCATACATCGAGCACAAGGCTGACTGACACGCGTGCCGAACGTCCCGTTGAGCCGATAGCCGGCACCAAGGTTACTGATCATGAACTGGCCTCTGACAGGCTCGAGTAGTGTAACTCCGGGGAGATCTCCTACGGACGACTCCTCAAATGCGAACGACTGGCCGCTCCCCTCATCAATGTTCAGCTTCTGGAGTTCGAGTTTCATCGTTCTTCTCCTTGTGAAACTGTGTTTCCGACGCTTTCACGGTTTCCATCAGACGCATCAAGATCTGCTCCAGCTGCTCGAGCATCTTCAGCGAGTATTCATCTGCCTGTTGCTCTGCCTGCGCGCGGGCCGTGGCTACTTCCGCCATCAGGTGCTCCCGTTCAGCTGTTGCAGCCTGCACTATCTCGCTGCCAGCCACCAGATCGTCATGAGCACGCTGGCCCTCTTCAATGAGCCTGCTGCTCTGGCGCCTTGCGTCGGCAATCAATGCATCCCGTTGTTCCAACAGGGCACATGCATTCCTCACCTGTTCCGGATATGCCGCGCGCACGTGCGCTACGGCATTGCCGAGCTCTTCATCCTTGATGATGCGATATCCAAACAATCGCGGACTGTGTTCTCGCACCAGGTCGATCCGGTCGATCAGATCCTGCAGTGTGAGCTTCTCAATCATGTTTCTCCCTCCTCACCTGCGAGAGACCTTTCACGATCCTGTCTGCAACGCTCTCGGGTACCAGGTCACGTATGTCCCCACCGCCATCGAACATCTGCTTAACAAGCGATGAGGAGACAATGAACTGCTCTTGTGAACTCATAAGGTAGATGATGTCCACGTTCGGATCCAGATGCCGATTGGCCCATGCGAATTGAACTTCATTATGAAAGTCAGAAACCGGGCGCAATCCCCGCAGCATGATGTGTGCATGCTTGCGTTGCATGAAATGAACAAGCAGATCGTCGAAGCCTTCGACTTCCACATTCGACACGTGACGCGTCGCCGCCCGGACCATATCCACTCGTTCTTCAAGAGACCAGACGGGCTTCTTGTAGGAAATGGCCGCGACCCCCACGATGAGCAGATCACAAAGACGCGCTCCGCGTTCGATGACGTCAACATGCCCATTGGTGACCGGGTCAAACGTGCCCGGATAGACGATCGTATTCATGTCTCCCATTGACCTCATGTTCCAGTGTAGTCAAAAGGTTGTTGATGAAAAGCGAAAGCGGGGCGTCGCAGGCGCCCCGCTCCATGATGCAACGGCGATCAGGCGAGGTGCACCTTGCTCAAGAAGTTTCGGGTTCGTTCCTGTCGCGGGTGCTCGAAGACATCGCTCGGAGATCCCGTTTCAATGATCAATCCCTGATCCATGAAGATGATCCGGTCGGCGACCTCCTTGGCGAAGCCCATTTCATGTGTGACGACGATCATGGTCATGCCTTCGTCCGCCAGTTTCACCATGACATCCAAAACCTCATGAATCAGCTCTACGTCGATCGAAGAGGTGGGCTCGTCAAACAGCATGAGCTTGGGATGCATGGCTAGTGCGCGGGCGATAGCGACGCGTTGCTGTTCGCCGCCACTCATCTGAGCAGGTTTGTGACTCGCGCGATGCGAGAGACCGACCTTGGCGAGCAGTTGCATGGCTTCTTGCTCCGCGTCTGATTTGGATACTTTACGCACAACCTCCGGCGCGAGCGCCACGTTTTGGAGCGCCGTGAGATGCGGAAAAACATTGAACTGCTGGAAGACCATTCCGATGTCTTCACGCAACTTCCTGATATCCCTCGTCGCCGGGTCAACGGGAGCGCCGTCAAACACCATGCTGCCCGATGTCGGCGGCTCGATCCAGTTCAGACATCGTACCAGCGTGCTCTTGCCCGACCCGGACGGCCCCATGAGGACGAGCCTCTCCTTGTGGTTCAGATCGAAGCTCACGCCCTTGATGACTTCCAGAGATCCGAACGATTTGTGCAGGTCGCGGACCTCAAGGATCTTCGCGGGCGTATTCATGGTATCCGGCATCCTATTCCACCTTTTTCTCCAAATTGCGCGACCATTG
>JAKLHS010000044.1 GCA_022710025.1 Caldisericota bacterium
ACCAGGCAGGCATCGCTTCGCCGCTTTCCTCCTGTGGCGTGCCGTATCTTGGCAGATGCCAGCGGTGGGGATGATGGCTATGGAATAGTGGCCAAGATCCGACGTACGCCGCTGCAAACCGAACTGACTGACGATCAGCGACTGACGAACGTGATGGGGGTGTTTGCCATGAAGGACGCTGCAACTTCCATTGTGAAGAACAGGATTGTCGTCATCGTGGATGACGTGCTGACGACCGGCGCCACTATTTTTTCGGCGCAGCGTTGTATCCTGCAAGCCTGTCCCAATCAATGTCTCTACTTGACCCTTGCTCGCAGTCGCGCTACAATACGGGCGGGTTTGTGAAGGCACAACCTAATCCGAGCAAAGGGAGGCACAGATGAAAGTCGACTACAAGTCCAAGAACCTGGAGATTCCTCCGCGTATTCTTGCCTACCTGAACGAGAAGGTGAGCCGGTTTGACAAATTCTTCCGTAAAGAACCAATCCTCGGCACCAACATCAACCTCCTTCGCGGCAAGTACACATGTGAGCTTACGCTGGAAATCTCAGGCCGGATCATCAAGGCATCGGGGCAAGGGACCGATATGGAAAGCTCTATCGATGCCGCTTGCGACAGATTAGACGCTCAGATTCGCAAATTTCACGCTCGGGTTTTCCGCAAAGATTTCAAGGCGGTCGCCGAGCTCAAAGGTCTCTTTCAGTCAGAAGTTCCTGTCGAGGATGTCGAAGAATTCCCTGAGGGTATCGTGAAGCGAAAGGAATTCGAGGTAGTGCCCATGTCGGAGGAGGAGGCTATCCTCCAGATCGAGATGCTGGGACACCAGTTTTTCGTCTACCGCGATGCTTCGTCCAACAAGGTCTGTGTCCTCTACAAGCGTAACGACGGAGGCTATGGGCTGATTGAAGTCGACTGAACCGATGCTCTCTGCATTCTTTCGCGCACAATCCGGGGGCGAGACCAGCTCTCAATTCGTGCTGCGAGAGCCGGAGCGGCTCTGATGGGACTTTTCAATTTTACGCCGTCTAGCAGGAAGCTGAAGACTTACGAATCCATCGTTCCGCGTATTCTCGGTCTTCAGCCCCAGTTTGCCGCTCTTACGGACGACGCCCTGAAATCATATAGCGTCGCTCTCAGACAAAGAGCTGCCACGGGTGAGCCTGACGTCAAACTCCTGCCGGAGTCGTTCGCACTCGTTCGGGAGTCGGCGCGTCGACTCATTGGTCTCGAGCACTTCCCCGCGCAACTTCTCGGCGGTATTGCACTGTATTTCGGGAACATTGCCGAGATGAAGACGGGCGAGGGCAAGACGCTGGTCGCTACGTGTCCGTTGTACCTCAATGCCGTTATGGGTCACAAAGGACACCTGGTGACCGTAAACGACTATCTGGCAAAGCGAGATCGTGCATGGATGGGACCCGTTTATGAGTTTCTCGGTATCTCTGTCGGCCTTCTTCAGAACGACACGCGCCCGGAGGAGAGGCGTGGTGCCTATGCAGCCGACATCGCATATGGTACCAACAACGAGTTTGGTTTCGATTATCTCCGCGACCACATGGCGGCATCACCGGATGGTGTTGTGCAAAAGGGAGCACTGGATTTCGCCATCGTCGACGAGGTAGACAATATCTTCATCGACGAGGCTCGAACGGCTCTTATCATAGCTGGCCCCGCCGGTGATCTGGACATGCCGTATTACGAAGCTGCAAATTTCGTCCGGCGGTTGCATGGCGTTGCACGGAGCGAAACACCAGAGGATGACCCTGCCGTAACGTCGGGTATCGATTACATTTACGACGAGAAGCACAAAACCGTGCAGCCCGCCGACGACCTGCTCAACAGATTCGGGCAAGCGGCACGCATTCCGCAGGATCGACTCATGAAAGATCAATCGATATATGACAAGATCCTGAGAAATGCAATTCGAGCGCAGGTATTCTTTGCACGGGACAGCGAGTACATCATAAAAGATGCCGAGGTCGTCATCGTAGATGAATTTACGGGTCGCCTCATGTACGGCCGTCGTTATTCCGAGGGACTCCATCAGGCAATCGAAGCTAAGGAAGGACTCAAGGTGCGCCAGGAGAGCCAGACACTGGCCACGATTACGATTCAGAACTTCTTCAAAATGTATCACAAGCTGTCCGGGATGACTGGAACGGCTGCCACTGAAGCAGACGAATTCCGGGAAATATATGGGCTTGACGTCATCGAAATCCCTACCCATCGTCCGGTGATCCGCAAGGACTTCGATGACGAGGTCTACCGCTCCAATGCTGGAAAAATAGCGGCCATCTTGCGTGAGATCCAAGCGCGGCATGAGAAAGGGCAGCCGGTACTCGTTGGAACGCGTTCCGTCGAGAAATCGGAAACGCTGAGCCGCGATCTCAAAAAGATGGGCATCAGGCATCAGGTTCTTAATGCCAAGTATCACGAGAAAGAGGCGGAGATCATAGCTCAGGCGGGACGCAAAGGCGCCGTGACTATCGCAACGAACATGGCGGGGCGTGGCGTCGATATTCTACTGGGAGGGAACCCGGAAGCGCTTGCGCATGCTGCTGCTCATGGCAAGGCAGATGCCGTGAAACATCCCGAGCGATACTACGAGGAATACGCCAACGCTCTCGCAGAGTACAAAGTGAGTTGCTCCAAAGAACATGAGGATGTCGTTGGGCTGGGCGGCTTGTTTATCTTGGGAACGGAGCGCCATGAATCACGGCGCATCGATAATCAGCTACGTGGCAGGGCTGGGAGACAAGGCGACCCAGGTGAATCCAAATTCTTTCTTTCTGCCGAAGACGATATCCTGCGCATCTTCGGCGGGGATCGTATTCAGCGCATTTTCGAGATGATGAAAGTTGATGAGAGCGAGCCGGTCAATCATCCTCTTCTCACAAAGACCATAGAAATGTCGCAGAAGAAGGTCGAATCCTACAATTTCGATGCACGCAAGAGCCTCCTTAATTATGACAACGTACTGAACAAGCAACGAGAGGTCATCTATGCGGAGCGTGACAAAGTGCTTGCTGGTCTCGATCTTGCCAACGAAGTGCACAGCTTCATTGAGGAAGAAGCGGAGACAACGGCTCAACAGATAGTACAAGCTGAGCATACGGGTGACGGGGACATCGGAAAAGTGTATAACGATTTGACAACGGAGGCTTTTGGAAACCCCATTTCCCTGACCGCCGAGGAGCTTGACGCGACCTTGGATCGTCGTGATGCCGAGCAGGCAGTGACGGCCATGATTCGCCAGCGAGCCGAGGAACTATATGCCGCCAAATACACACGATACGGTGCTGACATCATGCGGCAGATAGAACACTACGTCTTCCTCAGGACGATCGATGTGTCATGGAAAGATCACCTGCTTCAGATGGACGACCTGAAAGATGGCATCGGCCTGCGTGCGTATGGACAGGAAGACCCCCTTATCGCATATCAGAAGGAAGGATACGAGCTCTTTCAGGAGCTTATGAGCCAGATCAAACACGATGTCACGCGGGCGTTGTTTGCGTTTGAGTTGCGGCCCGCCGGGCAGGAGACCAGACATGATCGATCTTGAACCGCTTCGCAGGAGAGTCTCGGATTGCGCATCCCGCGTGCTCGGCTTATACCAGCCGGGCTGACTGGCTGATCAGCAGAAGCGGGGGGAGGAGCTTCGCGCGCAAGCTGCAGCAACGGGTTTCTGGAATAACCAGAGTGCGGCCGCCGAGGTTATGGCTTCGATAGCGCGCATCGAAAGCGATATTGCCATGCACGAACGGATACTGGAAACTCTCGAAACTGCTCAGGCTGCACTTGAGCTTCTGGCTGGAACGGATGATCCGGAACTTGCAGCAGAGGCGGTCGAGTCAGTAGAAAGACTGGAGAATGATCTGCAGATCATGGAGACGGCGACGTATTTCAAAGGATC
Source organism: Caldisericota bacterium (assembly GCA_022710025.1). Classification (GTDB taxonomy): domain Bacteria; phylum Caldisericota; class Caldisericia; order Cryosericales; family Cryosericaceae; genus Cryosericum. The sequence continues at coordinate 3,917 of JAKLHS010000044.1, forward strand.
TTATGACAGGTCTAACGCGATCCTTTCGTTGTCGAGCGGTGCCGGCGGAACAGATGCTCAGGACTGGACGGAGATGCTTATGCGCATGTATACTCGCTATGGCGAACGTCAAGGATACGAGATCGCTGTGACGGATTACATGCCGGGCGAAGAAGCAGGAATCAAGGGCTGCACACTTGTTCTTTCCGGGCGGTATGCATATGGTCTTCTCAAGCATGAGAAAGGTGTACACCGACTCGTGCGCATCAGCCCATTTGACGCCAACAAGCGGCGGCACACCTCCTTTGCCGCGGTTGACGTCATCCCTGAGATACCTGAAACAGACGCTGATGTCGAGATACCGGAGACAGAGTTACGCGTCGACGTCTATCACGCTTCTGGGCATGGCGGGCAGAATGTGCAGAAGGTAGCAACAGCCGTCCGGGTTACCCATATACCGACTGGGCTCTCCGCAAGTTGCCAGAACGAACGCTCTCAGCTTCAAAACAAACGCATGGCTATGGCCGTTCTGAAATCGCGACTGTTGGCGTATCAGGAGCAGCAACGAGACGCCAAGATTTCCGAAGTACGCGGGGGGTTCAAATCTGCCGAATGGGGCAATGAAATCCGATCTTACGTACTCCAACCGTACAAGCTTGTGAAAGACCACAGAACAGGGCTTGAGAGGGGGAACGTCGACGCCGTACTCGACGGCGATTTGCAGGACTTTATTCTGGCAAGCGTTCGACATGACACGGAAGAGCGTCGTTCGAGCAATTCGTGACATCATAGGCATGACGGCCGGGTGTGCCATCTACGCCCTGTCGTTTGCCCTCTTTGTCATCCCACGTGAGTTGGCACCGGGAGGTATCTCTGGTTTTGCGATCATACTCAATCATTATGTTACGACTATCCCTGTCGGCGCTACCATCATCATCCTGAACGCCCCGCTTTTCCTGCTCAGCCTCCGGCGTCTTGGCAAGCAATTCTTCTGGCGTTCTGTCTATGCAACCATAGTTTCGTCAATACTCATAGACGTATTTGTCCCGCTGACAAACGGGTTTCAAGTGGATATGCTGTTGTCTGCCATCTACGGCGGAGTCATTATGGGGGTTGGCATCGGAATCATCTATCGATTCTATGGCTCCACCGGAGGGACGGATCTACTGGCACAACTGCTTTCGGAGAAGGCAGGGTTTACATTCGGCACGACGCTTCTCGTTATCGATGCGATCATCATTACCCTTTCCGGCATCGCCTTCAGAAGCATCACGATTCCGCTGTATTCGATCGTGTCTCTCTATATCTGTTCAAAGGCCATAGACTTGATCCAGGAAGGATTGTCCTTTTCGAAGGCGGCCTGGGTTGTTACGGATAACCCAACGGACATCGGGGGGAAGATCATGGCCGATCTGGATCGAGGCGTTACGAAATTCACGGCAGTCGGGGGCTTCACAGGTCAGCCTAAACAGGTCGTCTTCTGTGTTGTCCCGCAGAGTCAGATCACACATTTGAAGCAGATCGTTCACGAGACGGATCCTGACGCTTTTGTCGTTATCATGGA
>JAKLHS010000045.1 GCA_022710025.1 Caldisericota bacterium
AGGTCTTCGATGACACGGAGCTCGCCCTCGTAATCGCCCTCAAGAACATGGTCGGGCAGTTGGGCCAGCCCTTCCAACGTGCGGCTGACGGGGTTCTCGACCGGCTTTACGATTGCGTGACCACCATGCCGGTGTTTGTGAAGATTGACGATCCAGTGCCGCTGGACAGCACCCTGCTGAACCGCATCGTGAAGGCCATTCGGGAGAAAAGGCGGGTGGGCTTTCAATATGCCCATGCAAAGGGTTCCGGGACGCATCCGGTCGATCTGGAACCATACCGAGTCGTCTATTTCGGCGGCTTCTGGTATCTGATCGGCAATGAGCCCTGTACGGGGATACTGAAACGCTATGCACTGGACCGTATAAGGGATCTGAGGTTGTCGAGTGGCGTATTCAAGGGAGTCCCCGATGATCTTGATTCCATCCTACAGGGTAGCGCCAATATCTGGTTTACCGGCGAGCGACACCTGGAGGTGACCATCTTGGTTGATTCTCAGGTCAGCCACTATTTCAAACGGCGGAAGATGTTCCCGACCCAGGAGATCAAGGAAGAGAGGCCCGACGGGTCGCTTGTCGTCTCCTATCGGGTCGGGCATTACGAGGCCATCCGAAATATCCTCAAGTCATGGATCCCGAATATTGTGATCTTGGAGCCGGAAGGTTTCAAAAATGAGCTGCTCGAAGATGTTAAAGGATGGGTTCGGAAGCAGGAGAAGGTGGAAAATCCAGAAGCACGATAACTGGCCATCTCCGCTACTTCCTATCCTTTTGCGGTGAGTAAGAAACTCAAAAGGATTATTGCTGGATGATGGAGATCGTCTACCGTACGAATGCGACATTACTTTCGGATCAGTGCCTGCTCGGAGCGTCAGCCGAAAGCAATCCTTTTGACCATTTGCTGGGTGGCCTACCTCTGTTTCGTCAGATCGAAGTCGCTTGTCTTTTCTGATTTCTCGAAGGCATTCTCAATGTACTTGTTTGGATCGGCCAAAAAATCTTCAGCATCGATCAGTGATATATACGATCCGTCAAGTTGGCTATAAGTTTTACAGTTAGCGCATGCGTAGGTGCTCCCTTTGCGATTAAAGCGGTTGCTGTTGATGATGTCATAAAGCTTAGACGTATCGTAAGACCTGACTGAGCACCCATCGGGATTCTTCGTTTTTGTGACGAGCCAGTTATACCCGCCTTCGAGCTTTTGGATGACCCCCACGACGCCATTCGCCTTGGATGTGCGTCCTTTTCGAGTGATTTCCTTGATCGAGTACTCGATCTCCCAATCAATCCATTTGCTATCTTTCATATTGGGGGAGATGACCACTATGGTGACGGATGTATTGTACATCATGTCCGTTAAGTTTTTTTTGATATTCTCGGTTGATGTGTCGGTCAGGTCTGGCGAATCGGCAGTCTCTCCTTGGTAGTATGTGGCATCATTGCCGAGTGCTTTGATAATAGCGTTTCTAAGCTGCTGTGACTCGCTGTACTTGTAACTTATGAAAGTCTTTCTAGCCATTGGCTCCACCTCTGATCAGACATACGATCATAACGGTAATAATGGTAAGGATGAGAATACCGTGGAATAGGAGCATCGTCTGCGAGAGGATGCTTTCGGACCAAGAGGCATTTCCTAAGCCCTTGAAGATGGTTGTGTCCATCCCAAAATCGATATCGTCTGGTTCTCGCCCTCGGATCTGATCGAAGAGAAGGCGGTAGAGTCGCTCCTGATATAGGTAATACCCGTCGAGTATCCAAAAGGCAATGGCAGGAAGATAAGCTATGTACACGAAAAGGGGGTTGGACTCCTTAGCTGCAAGAGCGAAGAGTCCTGAAACAAGCATGACACTCCAACCCTTAAGCAGAAAAGAAAATCGCCCCATTCTATTAATGATACCTTGGATGAAGTCCAGATGTTTGAGTTTTCGATCCATGTTTCATCTTGCCCAATGCTGAGCATCATCGGCGGCGCGGTGCCGACCTTTGCATACGATTGTTGGGCGGAACCGCTAGACGCCTCCGGCTTTGGCGGCCTTTCCAAGAAGACGGAACAACGCGTTTAACAACTGCTCATTGGTCGCGCTAGAGTTGCCTAGGGTTTCCAGCTCGCGTTGTCCGTTAATTCCTGGAATGAACCGTTCTTGATCGGCTCTCACTTTCTCCCATACAATTCTCGCCGCATGGCCAGTTGCTCCAATAGGGATGATGTATTTTCGCTCTCGAAGTCCGATCTCGACTTCTTCTAGTACACCAGGCGACATCTCCGTCCGCCCATCCTTGGCACGGTTCCCAGCTATGACAACAACAATCCCGGATCGGGCGATCAACTCCTCGCGGTGCCGTGTGTTCTGCTGTTGCTGGTGCGTCTTGTCAACATGTGGGAACGGACGGACTACGAGACGTTCAGCTTCTAGGCCTTTCGGTACGCCGTAAAGCGCTCTGAGAGCCCCAACTACGCATTGCTCTCCAAGCCCCAATCCAAACCCAGAGACCAAGTTAAATCCCTCTCGGATCAAGCGAACTCCAATTTCGCGAGCCAGGTCGTCGAGTCGCGTGCGCCCGAGCGGAGCTGGATCGTGTGCTGCCCCAGAGATGAATACGGACTTGCGGTGTATAAACGCGGAAAGAGCAGTGAGAAGAGGCTCGACGTGAGAGAACTCGTCGACCCAGATCGTCTCGATACCGAAGCGCAAGAGATCAGCTTGACGAAGTGTAATAGCGCGCTTTTCGTACTCGTAGTCCGCCTTCTGTCTTCCGACAAGACGACTCGGTCGTGCCGGTGAGCGCATGAGACAAAAGTGCTCCCGGACATTGGTGCCGAGCAACACGCGAACTCTACTGAGGACATAGTCAATATTCGGATCTGTAAAACTGAACCCCAGGAAGAGAAACGTCTTGCCGATCAGGTCACCCTTCAAGCTTTCGACAAAAAGCGGGTGGGTCAGCGTGTACTGCTCGTAGTCGTCTTTGGTAAGTACGGCTTCGTGGGGCTGTGTCACGCACCCATGCATCTTGTAGAGCACGACATCTCGATCACGCTTTGTCTGTGCGAGGTTCTCCCGAGTGATTTTCAAATCAACGATCTTACCGGCTTGCTCAAAGGATCGTTCTAGGAGTTGATCGTAGTTTGTAGTCCAGACGGTCGGCAACGGAAGCCGCGCGAGTATGCTGTGACTTCGCGTCGGCATTGCGAAATGAGCAAGTTCATCCACGATCGCTTGATTCAATCGGCCACGGCTGTGTTTTTCGTTCAAATGGTACTGAGCCACGGCGATTAGATCGGTCTCTCGGTCGATATCCAGTCCAAGATCGGTTGCGACGTCACGCAAGAGTGCCCGCCAGTCCACATAGCCCGCTGCTCGTGAGAAGCCCGCGCCAACGAAGACCGCCACATCGCCCGAGTCAAGCGATTGAGCGTACCGCTTGATAAAGCGTGATTGATTTGCAGACAGGCTCCAGGCCATGTTTTATTCCTTCCGGTGGTGATATTGTGTCGTCTTGAACTATTTACTATGCGTTCGAGCGAATGTTGATTGCCTCCTCGACCCACGTTGCCAAGTTCTTCTTGATGTGGTCGTAAACGGTGGTGCTGGTCGTGTAGGGTGGGTCGTACGCCTTCACCACGGAGGAGAGCATCTTCCCAGTGTTGCCATATCTAATGCTGGCAAACGGGTTGGCACCTTTTATGGCCTGCTTCTGTTCGCTGTTTAGCAAGTTATGCACGTACACCCCAACAACGCCTTTACCGTCGTCCCATCCTTTCACAATCTCATAGTTGATCCACTTACGTCCCGCGGTGTTGGTGCCTATCAGTACGATGACACAAGACTTGCCGTCGAGCTGCTCTGCGATCCACTTCTTGATTTTTTCATCGCCGCCCTTCGTGATGGTCTCCCAGTCGTTGTCGGAACACGGTCGGTTGCCATCAACCACGCCCATGTTCCGTACCTGTGAGGCACGCCAGTTGTCTGGTTTGTAGTGGAAGCTGTAAAAAGTCCTACGCGCCATCGTTCATCCTCCTTTCTAGTTTGTCCACCCCAGCACGATTATATGGGTCCGCATAAAAACCAAACATCCCAGCTATTGCCGCATAAAATTTTATCCAATTCGCATAATCAGTAACAACCCCCCGCTCTTAGTTTTAAAAGTAACTGGGGTTCATCAGTCATCCATTCTTCCTCCAGAATGCTAATGTGGGGTGGAATATCCAAGGTCTTTTACTACCTTAGATTATTGTTAGCACTGTTTTCAATATAAATCCAGCATGCGTGTGTAGTTTATCAATTACGACATCCAAGAAGCGAATAGGTAGGCAAGGGGACGCGCCGGCCACCGGGAGCGTGGCCGTCACGCCCCTTGCATTTTTCCCTGTCCCCCCTGCATCCCCCGGAGGGGGAATTCCCGACCACCCGCCCCTCAGGAGCAAGGGGCCATGCCAGCTCCGGACGGGTCTGTCATGTCCCTTGCTGAGGTACGCAGGGGTCGCGCCATCGCCTGACGGCTCTGTCACGCCTCCTGCATTCTGCCTTTTCCACATCGCTGGATGCCGCTCGTCAGCGATTCTCAATAAGATCGCCAAGGGGGGCTGCTCGGCCCATTCTGATCACCCCCTTACTTTCCCCCTCAAGGGGGACCCGCCACCCGCCCTCTGAAAGGTACCTCCTCTCTCTATCGCTTTCCATTGTAGCGCGGGCTCTCGGCTCCGGCCGTCAAGGGTATACAAGCTCCGGCATGGGCTTCGGCCCTGTGGGCCTGCAGCCCACCGGAAAAGCGTATTTTTCCCGTCACGGCCCGTGAAAGGGCTTCAGTGGTAGGGCGCTCACGGTCAGTGCCGGGAAAAATCTTCCTTTTCCTTGCCTGCGCCCTTGACTGCCTTCGCGCTCACTCGCTGCTTCGACAACGGCCCGCTACCGCCGCTCCGCCTGCTTCCTCGTTCCGCTGCGCTCCGCTTGCGTCGCTCGTCATCCGGCTGCGCTGTGTCCGCTTGGCCTGTCTCCGCCACGCTCGTTTGCCCCTCGCTTGCGTCAAGCGAAAAATCGAGAGGAGGTGTTGGTTATGTCTCGCTGGTCCGTCATCGGTTCCCGATGCCTGCCCAAGTCTTGGGAGTCCCGCGTCGGGGAGGTCGTCGATCTGCTCCTGTCCCGCGGACATCGGATCTGCTCGGGTGGCGCCGTGGGTGCCGATCTTGCGGCGCTGCGTTCCCTGGTCCGCCATGGCGCATCGGCCTGCAAGGGCTCTTCAGTGTTTCTCCCCGGCGATCTGTCCCTGGCCCCGCCTTCCTGCGTTCCCTGGCTTTCGCGGTTTGCTGCCTTGGGCGGTGAGATCGTGGAAGGTTCAGCATTGGAGAGTTCCTCCCGCCGGGAGGTGGTTGCCGCGCTTCTCATCCGGAATTGCGCCATTGTCCGGGC
>JAKLHS010000046.1 GCA_022710025.1 Caldisericota bacterium
CGGTTTGCGTTTGTCCTTCGCCTCGGTTGCCGGCCTGCTCTTCATCGGAGAGCCGCTTTCGCGCCGTATCCGCACGCAACGTCGCTGGCTCCTCTCCGTATGGTCGTCGGCCTGCTCCACCGTAAGCGCTTCCCTGCCTGCAGCCGCACTGACGGTACCGCTTTTTCATGCCTTTGCACCCGTAGCCTTTCTCGCAAACATGGCTGTCATCCCGGTGATCTCCCTGCTTCTCCCCTCCCTCCTCGTCTGGACGGTCACGGGGCTGGTGTTCCCGCCGCTCGCTTTGCTGACGGCGCCGATCCTGAACGTGACCGCTCGGTTCCTCTTCGGTTTCCTCCAGATTCTTGAGCGCATCCCGTGGTCGTATGTCAACGTGGCTACCTCGCCTCCTTGGTTTCCAGCGTCTATCGTGGTATGTCTCGGCGTTGCGGCTCTGCTCGCGGAAAACCGGCATCGGTTCAAGCTACGAAACATACCGCCGATACCGCTTCTGACGATGGCGGTCATCCTTATGGTTGCTCTGTTTGCTGCAGGGAACCACGCGGATACAAGTGTTACATTCCCGGTCGCCGAACAGGGCAACGCCGTGCTCGTCCGTGACCGCCAGATCGGAATCTGGCTCTGCCTCTGGAATACCGATGCCCGATCCGGGCGCAGGATCACGCATGCTGTGGCGGCGCTCGGAGTGAATCGCATCGACAACGTCGTCTTCCTCGGGAAACCGGAAAACCTGCCGGAGCAGCTGGACGAACTGTTTGCAACGATATCCCCCGCACGGATCTGGATCCCGTCTAATGCTGCAGAAGACAAGATAGCGGGGCTGGCGCCGCAGTTTCAAGACTTGATACGACCACTTCGGCCCGGGGAAGCTGTTGGTGTGGACTGTGGCTCCTCTGTTCTCCTGACGAGTTCCGGACAGGAGAGCTTGAAGTCAGTATTCGTGCTGGCGACAGATACTCTGGATGGCTCAGCGGCTTTCGCCCATCGTCAGCCCGTCGGCGCTCCTGCATTTACTTACGATCTTCAGGCCGGGATCGTGACTGTAACGACGAGAGAGCAAACCCGTGAATATGTATTGAGCGAAACAGGGTGCATCACAGTATCCATGCGCAAAACGCATTGCCGGGTTGCGCCCGATGCACGACGCTGATACAATGGCCCCATGATGCATACAGCTGTTCTTGTCGACGGAAGCTCTATTCTTTACCGAGCCTTCTTTGCCATGCCTCATCTCACGACGGCTACGGGAAACCCCACAGGCGCTATCCTCGGCACGACGACAATGTTGCTCTCCATCATTGAAGAGTTGCAGCCGGAATACATGGGAATGTTCTTCGACCGCAAAGCAGCAACATACCGTCATGAGCTTTTTCAGGATTACAAGGCGAACCGGGAGAGTATGCCTGATGAGCTCGTGGGTCAACTGACGAATCTCAAACAGCTCGTACATGCCCTTGGCATCCCGACTCACGAACGGGACGGTTTGGAGGCAGACGATTTTATCGGAATTTACAGCAGGTTTGCGAGCGAACAGGGTATTCCCTGCATCATTTACTCGGGCGACAACGATCTCCTCCAGCTCACGGACAGTAACACGTCCGTGAGGATTACCGTAAAAGGAGTGAAACAGATTCGAGAATACACGCCAACGGTGATCGCCGAGGAGTTCGGCATGGCCGCGCGACAGCTCATTGATGTCAAAGCTCTCATGGGCGATTCGTCCGACAACATCCCCGGCGTGCGCGGCATTGGTGAGAAAACTGCTCTTCGTCTCATTCAGGAGTGCGGTTCCATCGACAATCTTCTTCAAAGTGGCGGCCCTGAGCGATACAAAGAGTTGATCGCCGAGAACAGGGACCTGATCCTTCGCAACCGATCTCTCGTAACAATACTACGAAATTCCGACGAGCCGGTGACACTGGAGGATCTTCGACGTTCAACTCCAAATGCCACAGAAGTGTCTCGCATATTCGAGTCACTCTCATTCGTCACTCTTGCGAAAAGAGCCTCCAAAGTTCTCGGAATACCCTCTACCGTTGCTGCGAATGTCGACCGCGACAATCTCTTTGCCGACGAGACAAGCGCGACCACAGTCACTACGATTGCTTCGGGTGACAGAGAGCCTGTCGCAGATGACCGCACGGCTCTGGCTGTCGTGCCCGATGCAAGAAAGGGGAGTCTGACGGTGGCCTGGCGGACACAGGAGGGTTCTCGCATCGCACAGATCGACACGGTATTCGGCCCGACCGAGGCCGTTCTGACCCCTGACGATCACCGGATGACGTATGTATACGATTACAAGTCTCTCTGCCACACGCTGGCCGCTGCGGAGCTGGCAGTCCCCACGAAGGTTCGTGACATCATGCTTGCCCAATACCTGCTGGATCCTGACCAGAAGGCGTGGATGTTGGACCGTATAGGGGCAGCCTGGCATATATCTGCTGATACATCGACCGCTGCGGGACTCGCAGACCTGGTTTACCGAGTTTCTTATCCGCTTGAGGAAGCCATCGAGTCCACCCAACTCACCCGCACGCTCGATGAGCTTGAAATGCCGTTCGCTGTGGTCCTGGCAGATATGGAACGTGCGGGAATCCGCACGGACACGAATTGTCTGCGTGTGCTCGGCGCGCGGCTGGGCCAACGTATAACGGAGCTGGAAAATCATGTTTATCAGCTGGTCGGTTCACGGGAATACAGTCTCCAGTCACCAAAACAGCTCGCCATGCTTCTTTACGATGTTCTGGGCCTCGCTCCGACAAAGAGAACAAAAACCGGTCTCAGTACGGATGTGGAATCACTGGAAGCCATACAAAACCAGCATCCCGCGATTCCTCTCATCCTTGAGTACCGGCAACTCACCAAAATCAAGGGGACCTATGCCGATTCGCTCGTGCGATATGTGGGCGCCGACGGCAAGATCCACCCTACATTCCTGCAGACAGGCACGTCCACCGGCCGGATCAGTTGTGTCGATCCTAACCTGCAAAACATACCCGCCAGAACCGAGGTCGGCCGGGAGATCCGGCAGGCTTTTATCCCCAGCCATCCTGACTGGTTCCTTGTCTCAGCTGACTACTCTCAGATCGACCTGCGCATGCTTGCACATCTTTCCGGAGACACAAGCCTCTGCGAAGCCTTCCGGCAGGGAGAGGATATTCACCTGCATACCGCCTCCCAGGTTTTTGATGTCCCAGAGACACAGGTCACACCGGAGATGCGCAAGCGTGCAAAGACCATCAACTTCGGCCTCATTTACGGGATCTCTCCCTTCGGCCTCTCTCGACAACTCGGCATCACAACGGACGAAGCTCGCACGTACATCACTCACTACTTCGAAAGGTTCCCGGATATAAGAGACTACCACGACCGCATCATTTCGGCGGCACAGCGTGACGGTTACGTCAAAACGATCATGGGTCGTCTGCGAAGAGTTCCTCACATCAACAGCTCCAATAACCCGGAACGCCAGGAAGCTGTCAGGCAAGGGTTTAACGCCGTTGTTCAGGGCAGTTCTGCCGATGCGATCAAGATCGCCATGATCCATCTGAACGAGAAACTAAAACCTATGAGGGCCAGGATGGTCCTGCAGGTACACGATGAGATCGTCGTCGACACGCCTCCTGATGAGCTGGAAACGGTCTGCGGCATGCTGAAAGAGTCCATGGAGTCTGCAATTCACCTGTCGATACCGCTTGTGGCACATATAGCGACGGGTCCTAACCTCAGAGATCTGGCGTGAGCATTTCCGTAGGGCTGACCGGTAACATAGCATCTGGGAAAAGCATGATCGCCAGCGTACTCCTCGAACACGGCGCGGCTGTGCTGGATGCCGATCTTGTCGGGAAGAGAGTCCTCGCCGAGGACATCGATGGTGCTCTGCAGCGTGTGCGGTCCGCCTTCGGAGACTCGGTTTTTGACGGTAATGAGTTGAACAGGCGCCGTCTGGGCAATCTGGTATTCGGTGATCGTGTCCTTCTGGCTACACTCAACTCGATCACGATCCCTGTCATGACGCGCTTGATCAACTCAGAAATGAGTCTCCTTCGCCGGGGTCACAGAGTGGTCGTACTTGACGCAGCGATCCTCATTGAAGCGGAATGGCAGAAGATGGTGGATGAGATATGGGTAGTTCGTGCTTCCAAAGAGGACCAGCTGCAACGGCTCATGACTCGCGACCGGCTTTCATTCAGTGAAGCCATCAATCGCATCGAGGCCCAGATGCCCCTTGAGGAAAAGCTGCGTTATGCCGACGTCGTCATCGATAATACCCTGGACATGAAACAGACCAGAACACAGGTGGAACAATTGTGGCGACAACGCTTGCAGAACCGTTAAGCTACTCCCGCATATCCACATATAACGAGTGCCCCAAGAAATTCGAGCTCAAGTACGTTCAGAAGCTCGAGACGCCGGTCCATTGGTACTTCAGCTATGGAAAGAGCCTGCATGCGGTTCTGGAGAAGCTGCTGTCCTGCCGTATCGGTTCCGATGGACAACTGTACAGCAATGATATCCCTCTTTTCCCTACGTCGCTCTCAAAACTGCTGGACGATGTATGGATAGCTGACGGATATGCTGATCGAACATGTGAGGAAAAACAGAGGAGAGAGGCCCTTCGTGTCCTTACGGCTTTCTTCCCGGTCTTCCGGTCGACGTGGTCCCAGATGCTATATGCAGAGCGCCCTATCAGCATCGAACTGGACGGCATCCCATTCGTCGGCATCATCGATCGCATCGACAGGGTAGACAGCAATGTTCTGCGGATCGTCGACTACAAATCATCCAAGCCCCGCGAGACATCAATGCTCACGATGCATCGGTTCCAGGTGGCATTGTACGCGGCTGCGCTGCAGCAACAGGATGATTTTCGCGATCACCGTTTTATCCTGCAGACGTACTACCTCCGGGAGAATCTCAAAGCCGAGATGAGGGAGGGAACGGACGCATGTATCGCGAAAGCCCGCCAGGTAGTCTCCAAAACGGCATCAAGGATACTCGCGGGCGATTTCCATGCCAAGCGCTCACGAAATTGCAGATTGTGCGACTTTCGCGACTCCTGTCCTGTGTATCGCACGGCCTGACTCGCCTTTCATATGTCAATCGCCCCTGCCGCAAATGCGGCAGGGGCGATTGCAATTCCCCTTGTTCCTCAAACCTTTGATTTCAACAGGTCTCCGAGACGATGGACCCCTTCCGTGATATGTTCGGGGTCAACGGCAGAGAAGTTGAGACGCATATGGCACTTGTCATTGCGGTGAGGATAGAACGCAATGCCGACGACGTATGCAACCTTTGCTTCAAGTGCTTCGCGGAAAAGCGCGACAGTGTCGATGCTATCCGGAGTCTTTGCCCAT
>JAKLHS010000047.1 GCA_022710025.1 Caldisericota bacterium
GACCGCGAAGATAGAACCCTTTGGCAGCTCCAGCGTTATATCGTGGAGGATCTGCATCGGCCCCGCGGCGGTCTCGATCTGGTACGAGACCTTGTCGAGGCGGATCATTTACTTCTCTACAAACTCCAAGACTGCGAGCTCTGCTGCGTCGCCCTTCCTGTATCCCGTTTTGACAACACGAAGATAACCGCCGGGGCGAGTCGCATATTGCTCCTTGGCCAGTTTGAACGCTTGATCGACTGCCTCTGGGGTAAGGAGATATGCATGCAGCTTTCTGCGAGATGCCAGATCGTCCACTTTTGCCGCTGTAATCAACTTCTCAACGACACGCCTCATGGATTTCGCGCGTGTAACCGTCGTTTCGATGCGACCCTTTTCGATCAGTGACGTTGCCAGATTGCGAAGCATCATGCTCCGCAGGCCGCTATATACGCCGAGCTTCTTCAGCTTCCTTCCGTGTCTCATAGCAAAAATACTCCTCTCGTCACGTTCGCGCCGCCATCTGCCGCGCGCTATTCTTCCGGAATGTCGATTCTGATTTCTCTGAGAGCATCATCAACACTCTTGCGACCGGCTTCGCCAAATCCGGAAACGCTATCGGTGCGATGCTGCAGGTATTCGCCGACCGTCGTAATACCGGCTTTTCTCAGAACCTCCAACCACCGACCTTTGATCCCCTCGATCGTTTCGAGACCCCTGGTTCCAACGGGCTCTTCGGGTCTGGACGCGTTCGTGCCTACGTCTGGAATCGCTCGGGAAGCCAAGCATGCCTTCAATTGCTTCGCATGGCCCTCAACAATCTCCAGAGCCTGTTCGAGAGCGTCACGCGCTCGGATGGTCGGGAAATGACTGATCTCGATGATCAGACGCTCGGAATCGGCCTTCTGCTTGATACGAACGGGTTCTACGGTGAAATTGGCTGTCCGTACGGGTGAATAGATGCTGTCAAGTGCGATTGTGTCAACGGTACCGCCGAGCAACTCATGATTCTCTTCGTTGCTCACGTAGCCGACGCCCGTTCGAACGAGCACCTGAAGGTCCATAACGCTGTCATCACCGGACAACTCTGCAATTTTCAGGTCAGGGTTGTAGATCTTCACAAGCGAGTTCTTCTCGAAATCCTGTGCCTGCACTACTCCACGACCCTGCTTTTTCAGGATGAGGGTGGCTTCGTCTCCATCCACAATGGATAGCTGGAGGCTTCTGATATTGAAGATGAGCTCCTGAAGGTCCTCCTTGATTCCCGGCAACGACGTGAACTCGTGCAGCGCACTGTTAATCCTTATAGCCACGGGCGCGCTCCCGGGAATCGATGCCAAGAGAGCACGGCGGATCGCGTTGCCCATCGTCGTACCGTATCCACGCTGCAATGGCTCAAACACGAATTTGCCATACTCAGCCGTCTCTTCGACGGACGTCAGTCTGATGCCTTCAAGCCCCTCTGTCATGGCCGGCTCCTACTTCGAGTAGAACTCGATGACGAGACGTGTATTGATCGGCTCTCCAATCTGCTCCGCTGTGGGGATCGTCAAAACCGTTCCCTCAAACTTGTCGGGGTTGAACGACAGCCATTGAGGGGTAGCGGGCTTGCTTGCGACCGATTCCTGAACGCTTACCATAGACTTCCCCGTATCGGACAACGTAATCGTATCGCCGGAACGAACCTGATAGGAGGGGATGTCCACGCGATGCCCGTTGACCAGAACATTGCCATGACAGATCAACTGACGCGCAGACTTCCGACCAGGTTGAATCCCCATACGGAAAACAACGTTATCAAGCCGTCTCTCCAGAAGCTCCAGCAGTTTCCCGCCTGTCGGAATCGCTTTCTGAGAGTTTGCCATCTCGAAATAACCCCTGAACTGGCGCTCGGCCAGCCCATACGCAAGGCGCAGACGCTGCTTTTCTTTCAGATGCAGCTCATAGTCACTATCCTTGCGAAATTTCTGGTCAACGCCATGCTGACCGGGTCCCATTTTCCCTCGCTCGATGGCGCACTTGCCACTCGAACAGCGAGATCCTTTCAGGAACAGCTTTGTGTTAAGTGCCCGGCATTTCCGGCACGATGCATCGATGTACCTCGACATGGTCGCCTCCTATACCCTTCTGATCTTGCGCGGCCTGCACCCATTATGAGGGATCGGAGTTACGTCCTTGATAGACGAAACGTTGAGGCCGGCTGATTGCAGAGCACGGACGGCGATTTCACGGCCCGACCCAGCACCTTTTACAAAGACGCTCACACGAGACATGCCCATGCCGATAGCCTTCTCGGCTGCCTTTTGAGCGGCCACCTGAGCTGCGAAGGGAGTCCCTTTCTTGGAACCTTTGAAACCGCTGCTTCCCGAAGATCCCCAGCAAACGGTATCTCCCTGCGAATCGGTAATTGTAACAAGCGTGTTATTGAACGACGAGTAGATAAATGCCTTCCCCTCGCCGACGACCCGCTTCTCCTTTTTCCGCTTAACGATCTTCTTCTTAATATCTGCCATATGGTCCCCTTTACCTATGCCTTGGATGCCTTGGAGCCCACGGTCTTCTTCGGACCTTTGCGCGTGCGAGCGTTAGTTCTTGTCCGCTGTCCGCGAACGGGCAATCCTCTCTTGTGACGAACTCCCCGGTAGCAGTTGATTTCCATGAGCCTGCGAATATTCGTCGACACTTCGCGTCGCAGGTCGCCTTCGACGACCAGATTGTCGTTGATGGCTTTCTGAAGAGCCAGGATTTCACTTTCCGTAAGATCCTTGACCTTCTTATCCTCTGAAACGCCTGCAATATTACAGATCATCTTATAGTTGGACTTGCCGATGCCGTAGATATAGGTCAGGGCAACCCCGACTTTCTTCCCGGCAGCAAGGTCTACGCCGCTGATACGAGCCACAGTTCCTCCTTTACTTACCTTGGCGCTGCTTGTGTTTCGGATTCTCGCAGATCACCATGAGTGTGCCGCTGCGCTTCACGATCTTGCATTTGGCACAGATCTTCTTAACGGATGGTCTTACTTTCATAGGTCCTTACTCCTTTCCGCTCATTCGTCGACTACAGGCGATACGTGATGCGTGCCTTCGAGAGATCATAGGGCGTTATCTCAAGCCTTACCCTGTCGCCTGGGAGAATCTTGATGAAATTGAGTCTCATCTTCCCGCTGATATGAGCCAGCACGACCTTGTCGTTGGCCAATCGAACGCGAAACATCGTCCCCGGCAGTGTCTCCACTATGACGCCTTCTGTCTCTATGACTTCTTTCCTGTTCATGGCTGTGTCAGGATCAACGGACCCTTGGCTGTGACTGCAACGGTGTGCTCAAAATGAGCGCTTTTCTGTCCATCTACCGTGACAACCGTCCAGTCATCCTCCAGGACGCGGACAGCACTGCTGCCAGCGTTAACCATCGGTTCGACTGCAATCACGAGACCCTCCTTCAGAGCTATGCCTGTGCCAGCCCTCCCGTAGTTTGGAACCTCTGGATCCTCATGGAGCTCCCTGCCGACCCCGTGTCCTACGTAGTCGCGAACAACACTCATGCCATGTGCCTCGACCAGAGTCTGTACTTCATGACCGATATCTCCCAGTCGGGCGCCAGCGCGGACAGCCCCGATACCAGCATAGAGCCCCTCCCGCGTTGTGTCGATAAGTTCCACATCACGAGCCGCCATCGTACCGCATCCGACCGTGATGGCCGAATCTGCGTAATAGTCGTCGAAGACCAGTCCGAGATCCAGCGATACTACATCTCCCGACTCAAGCACGCGCCGACCGGGAATGCCGTGAATCACCTGCTCATTCACTGACACGCACAGCGTTGCTGGGTATCCGCTGTAATGAAGAAAGGCGGGTTTTGCACCCAACTCGCGGATACGCACCTCGGCTGCTCGGTCCAGATCCTTCGTCGTCACACCAGGAGATACCATCTCGCCGACAAAGTGCAAGACCTCACTGAGCTTGGCGCCGGCACAGCGGAGCCGATCGATCTCAGCGACGGATTTAAGCCGGATCACCCAGTACCTCCCGGATCCTGCCAAACACGTCTTCGGGATTGCCGTCTCCTGCTACCGTTGCCAGTTTGTTCTGTTCTTCGTAGTAGGTAGTCAGGGCTTTTGTGATCATATCGTATGTGCTGATCCGGATCCTGACGCTTTCTTCCCGATCGTCCTCCCTCTGGATGAGCGAGGCTCCGCACTGATCACACGTCCCTTCCTTCGCGGGCTTTGAATAGTACACATTGTAGACGCTGCCGTCAACGGGGCACACCCGGCGCCCTGAGATGCGCCGGATCGCTGTCTCGACAGGTAGATCTACGAGGATAGTTGCATCCAGGTGAAGGTTTTGCTTTGTCAGATACTCGTCGAGGAATGCGGCTTGAGCGACAGTCCTCGGGTACCCGTCCAGAACAAAGCCCACCTGTGCCTGCCTGGTCGACAAAAACGATTCGACGACGACTTTGTTGACGTCCTCATCGCTCACAAGACCACCAGCATTGATCTTGGCCGCGATCTCCGAAGGCAGCTTCCCTTCCCTCCGAAGGCTACGGAAATATTCACCGCTCGAAAACACAGGAACACCGAACGCATGCGATATGAGCATGCCCTGAGTGCCTTTCCCCGAGCCTGGCAAACCCAGCAGGATGATTCGTGGGTGGAGCGCCATTATTTCATGAACCCCTTGTAATGCCGCATCATCATGTATGCCTCTATCTCCTGAACCGTTTCAAGCGATACTCCGATGATGATCAACAGCTGTGTTCCACCAAAAGCGAATGCCGATATCTGAAGCTGGCCGATAGCGACATTGGGAACTATTGCCAGCAAAGCGAGGAAGATGGCCGTGGGAAGAACTATGCGGTCGAGCACGCCTTTGATGTACTGAGCGGTCGCTTCGCCTGGCCGCACCCCAGGGATATATCCACCATACTTCTTCAGATCGTCGGCAATCTTCGTGGGATCATACGTGATCTCGGTATAAAAATAAGTAAAGAAGATAATGAGGAAAAAGAATACTATGTTGTGCGCCATCGTGCTCGAACTCGTCAGCGGCTGGGCGATGTGCAGGTAAAACCATGACTTCGGCCAGAACTGGGAAACCGTCGCCGGGAACATTAAGACGGTCGACGCGAAAATGATAGGCATGACACCCGCCTGCACCAGTTTGAGGGGAATGTAGGTCGACTGTCCTCCGTATACCTTCCGTCCGACGATTCGTTTGGCGTACTGCACGGGTACCTTGCGCTCGCCCAGGTACGCATACAGGACCAGCATCATAAGGACGATTGTGCCGACAATGCCCCCGACGAGCCCAAG
>JAKLHS010000048.1 GCA_022710025.1 Caldisericota bacterium
CATGGTCATCTTCATTCTGGGTTCGTACAACTTCGCACTGCATTACGCCATCTGGCGTGGTGACCGCAGGGAGATGGTACGCAACATTGAGATCGTTTCGTTCTGTATCACCGTAGTGACGACCTTCTCGCTTGTGTGTGGTGCGCTCATGCGGCATGGGGTCTATGCCGATGCCGTCGCTCTCTTTCGCAGGGGGTTTTTCATGCTGGTTTCCGGTCACACGACGACCGGTCAGTCCAACATCTATGCACGAACCTTCGTTCGCGAATGGGGACCGTTGGGGATGCTTGCCGTGACGATTGCCATGTCTATCGGCGCCAGCGCAGCATCGACAGGCGGCGGATTCAAGGGATTGCGGGTGGGCCTGGTCTTCAAGGGCCTGATCGCGGATGTCAAAAAACTGCTGTCGCCGGAACGGGCCATCGTTACTGAACACTATCACCATATCCGTGACAGGATCATAACGGACGGCGCTGTCAGGAGCGCTGCCGTCGTCATCGTTTTGTACGTTCTCATCTACGTCGCCGGCACCGTCGTGGGCATGATGTATGGGTATCCATTGGCAGACGCCCTGTTCGAGTCGGTCTCTGCCGGCAGCAATACGGGTCTGTCCTGTGGCGTGACGCAGGAAGCCATGCCGACCCTGCTCAAGGTCGTCTATATTGCCGAGATGTGGATGGGGAGGCTGGAATTCATGTCCGTGTTTGCGGTGTTCGGCTTCATCGCAACGAGTTTCAGGAGCGCAGGACGTGCGAAGGAGGGGGCATGAGAAAACTGTTCCGCGTGCTGGCGGTCGTCGTAGTGATGGTAGTCACGATGATGCCTGTATACTGCGCAGCCGAGCAGGCGCCGCTCCTTTCGACCACGCAACTTGTGGAAGATTCCTATGTATGGGATGGCGAAATCGTGTTCTTTAAGGGTGAAGTGCTTCAGGACGTTATGCAACGGCCGTCGGGACTCTGGATGAACCTGAGCGATGGCAACAACACGGCCATGGGGATCTTCGTTCCATCGAACGTGGAAATGCCGAAGATCAGCTACCTGGAGAGCTATCGCACAACGGGAGACACTGTCCTTGTCATGGGTGTCTTTCACCGTTCCTGTCCCGAACATCAAGGGGAAACAGATATCCATGCGGTGACAGTCACCGTTGTCACGCCAGGGGCGACACGTGAGAACCCGATACAGCCACGGAGGATTGCCTGGCTCCTTGGCCTTTTGGCACTTTTCGCTCTCGTCCTGTATCGCTACCTGCGCCCGCCCGTTTCCCGTGCACCACGGCTCTGACCGTACATCGCCGGGCAGTGCAGCCTTGGCACGCGTTACCGTTTATTTGTCTCCCGTCATTGCCTGAAAGGCAACACTTCCTGCCACAATGGTGGCCAGTATCCGCGTCGACCGGATATCCTGAGCGTTCGTGTCTTCAAGAGGGCTTCTCGACAAAACTACGATGTCGGCGTCCTGGCCTTCCACGATGTTGCCGCGCCGACCGCCCATGCCCAGGGATATTTGGGGTGCCACCGTATACGCCGTAAGGGCGTTGGACACGCTGATACACTGCTCGGGCTGGTATGGCTCCTCGCCGGGGCGTGAGCGGAAAGCGGCGAGCGCGATTCCCTTCAATGCGTCAGGGTCTTCGACAGGAGCATCGGAACCAAAGGTGAGTTCTGTCCCAGCATCCAGAAGGGAGCGAAAAGCATAGGAACCCGGGTGCGGTTGCGCAAAGACTTCCTTCAATTTGCCGATATCGAGATTCAGGTGAGACGGCTGGACAGAAGCAGTGATTCCCAAGTCCGCGAACCTGGGGATATCCCGGGGTCGCAGGAACTGCGCATGTTCCATCCGGTGATGCGCATGACCTTTTGAGGCGACGACGCCGGCCTGCTCGAATGCATCCAGGACGTCGGCGGTAGCCCTGTCGCCGATGGCATGCACCCACATCCACAGGTTGTGTTCGTTGGCTATGCGAAAGCGTTCGGCCAGCCAGTCCACAGACTCATACGCGTGATACCCGTATGTGCCGGACATGCCCGGCCACGGTTCCTGCATGTAGGCAGTGCGCGATCCCAAAGATCCGTCCGCGAAAGCCTTGACACCACCCAATCGCAGGAAGTCCGTGCCAAAGCCAGACCACACGCCCATGGATACGGCTGCATCGAGATTCGAGAGGCCGATAGCCTGCCAGATACGCACGCAAGGCTCGTGCTCCATTGCGCCGATCAGTGCCTGGAGCTCAGGGAAGATATCGTAATCCATGTTGCAGCAGGAGGCGAATCCGAGCGACAGGAGCTTGGTGATGGCGGCATGCAGGGCCTGAAAACGCTCTTCGATCGGAGAGGGGGGTAGGCGTGACAACACCCAGGACTGTGCGGCGTCGCGGACGATGCCCGTGGGACCTTCGCTGTCTTGTGGAACCAGGTCGGAATCGAACTCCGTGCTGTTCAACAGGCCTGTTGCCTTCATGGCGGCCGTATTCAGCCACAATGAGTGGTAATCCTTTCTGTTCAGAATGACAGGGGAGTTGTGGTAGAGGTCATCCAGATAGCGACGATGGGGTTTGGTTGCCCAGAGTTCGTCATCCCAGCAGTCGCCCCGAACCCAGGCGCCGCTGTCCGGTTTCCCTGCTTGGGCGATGCAGTCGAGAGCGGCTTCAAGAGAAGAGATTCCATTCAGGTTGATACTCAGGAGCGAGAAACCGTAAAGGTCCAGATGCAGGTGTGAGTCGGTAAACGCAGGGAAACAGACTGCGTTTTGCTCACCGGCAAAATCCATGACATGCGCCCCCGTGTCGGAGGCCATCGCTTGAATGTCACTGGAACTGCCGACCCGCGCAATGATCCCATTCCGCAGATACAGACCGTCGCCCGTTTGTCGCCAGGCCCTGCCTTCCGACGTCATGACTTTGACATGCAGCAGAGCTAGCTCTTCCCGGTTCATTGATGTCTCCTCTCCGTTGGATGTGCCGAATGTCGATGGTTTACCGGCCCGGCGATGTTCAATGCACTCTGTGTGTGCCGACAGATCCCGTATCAGTCTAGCGTGGGATTGATTCCTGTCAGGTCCGGCAGTCGGTCGATGAGATAGGTGGGCTCCATCTCTGCAAGGCGTTCCCGTCCATAGTATCCGAACGCGCAGCCACAGGATGGTACGCCGGCATTGCGAGCGACCAGAATGTCGTTACGTGAATCTCCCACCATGAGCGTCCGTCGAGCGAGAGCGCCCACGTCACGTACAAGGGAGAGCAGGTTGGAGGGATTTGGCTTGCGCAAATCTGCGTCCAGTGGACCGACGACATGGTCGAAATGCTCAAGGATGCCGAGTCGCCGGACGATCTCCACGGACAAGTCTTGCGGTTTATTGGTCAGGATGGAAAGATGAGCTCCGGACTGTCGAAGCGACAAGAGCGTGTCAGAGCATCCCTCGTACAGATATGAGGCATCTGTGCAGTGTTCTGCATAATGACCGCGGAACTCCTCCACCAGCTGAGAGATGAACTCTGCGTCATCTGTCTGAAACGCTTTGGTCATCAAATCATCCAATCCGTTTCCTATCCAGGACACGACAGTCATCGCCTCGACCGCAGGTCGTGAGTGCAGTTTCATGACGTAGTTGACGGAAGCAGTGATATCCTCACGCGTATCGACGAGAGTTCCATCCAAGTCAAACAGATAGAGATCAAACACGGGCATTCTCCTTCAGAGTGGTCATGTGTAATGACAATCGTATATACTGTAATGCGGCCACAGCATGAGTCTACCCCCACAAGTGTGAAATGACGCGGTACTCACAGCGGTCGCTACTTGAGTAGCGCATTTCAGAAAGCACTCGGAGGATCGGTGTCTGTAGACACGGCATTCATAGAGGATCTGCGCCAATTCGCATCGCTGGAACCGGCGTGGAACACGCTTGTTCGCAGAAGCGCAACCGGTACATGTCACTCGACATTTGAGTGGCTGTATACGTGGTGGAAACACTTCGGGTCGGGCAGACGACTTTTTCTGGTTACAGCTTGCGAGAACGGCACCCTGGCAGGCATTGCGCCGTTCTTTGTTGACGCGCGGATACCCGGTGCCGAATGCCTGCATTTTCTCGGCCAGGGTCTGTCCGATTATGCTGATCTTGTCGTCCCATGTGGACGGCAGGATGTTGCCGAGGCGCTTCTGCATGCCTTGTTGCAGCGACAGGCCGAATGGAAGGCGGTCGATCTAGAAGAAGTGCCGGCCGATTCACCGTATCAGATGCAACTGGAACGGCTTGCTAAAACGGTCGATGCCGATGCCTGCTGGGTACCAACGGTTCGATGCCCTTACCTACCTATCGAGGGCACATGGGATGCCTTCTTTCGATCACGAGGAGGGGGCTTCCGCCACAACATCCAGAACAAGCTCAACCGCTGCCGGCGTGACGGCGTGCCTCTGCGCTACGTGGATCGCATGAGCGTCACCAATACGTTTATCGATGAGATCGTCGACCTGTCGGCCAGAAGGCAAAAAACAGATGGTCATCGCAGTCCTTTTCTCAACCATCCGGATCAGGAGTTTCTTCGGGGAGTCCTCCCCTTGATGAGCGATCGAGGCATGCTCAGGATCTCCGAAGTCCGTGTCGGGAATTCGCTTGGCGGCTTTGCGCTGGCTTTTTGCTGGCAGAGGACGATGTATGACTGGAATACACAGTATGATCCCAGGTACGCCGCGTATTCCCTTGGTCGCATTGCTCTGGCGCACCTCGCGAAGAGCGCGTTTGAGGAAAAATACGCAGAGTTTGACTTCATGCGCGGTGAAGAAGGATACAAGTTCCAGTGGACGTCATTGGCCAGATCCAATGTGGCGTTGAGGTCTGCGGCCTCATGCGGCGATCGCGGAGGGACATGAAGAAATGAAACAGAAGATCATCGTGACGGGACATAAAGCCCCTGATACAGACTCGGTATGCTCGGCGCTGGCATATGCGTTCTACAAGAACAGAACGGATACGTCCAACGTCTATATCGCTGTTCGCGGTGGAGAGATCAATGATGAGACCCGGTTTGTGCTTGACCGGTTCGGATTTCGCGTCCCCCCGTTGATTCGATCGCTCATGCCGCAAGTTCAGGAGATCCCTCGCAAGCGACTGATCACTGTGTCACCATCGATGTGTATGGGAGAAGCCGCTCATCTCATGAGAAAGAACAGGATCCACTCCCTGCCGGTCATTGACGATGCATCGGTTGTCCGGGGTGTCGTCGACGCTGTCGATATTGCAAGCGTCTACGCAGCGCAACTGGAGGACGGTGA
>JAKLHS010000049.1 GCA_022710025.1 Caldisericota bacterium
ATCCACTCGCGCGTGTCATCATGAACTGGCACCATGGAGCACAGATCGAGGCTGTGCTTCACCTCGTCATACACCAGGCCGGACATTGTGCTGGCGTTTTCTCTGGCAAGCTCATTGACACCAGTCGCGAGCCGGTCGGTCAGGTCGAGATCCCACAGGACCTGCGTCCGTACTCCCACGAACGCACCCGGCATCCCATCCGGGCCCTTCACCTCATTCGTAGACGTGACCGTCTGGGCGTGCTGGTATGGCCACCACGTGAACCCGCGCTCTGCGTTCACCGACCACTGCTCATCCACCTGCAACTGGTTCTTGTAGAGCCACTCGACGATCTGTCCGCCTGCATCCACAGTGTCCCTCCCCACCACTGCCGGCGCTACTCCATGCGCAGGTCAGAACCATCAATCAGTTCATATCCTCGTTTCTTGAGCTCAGCGTTCACCTCGTCAAGATCCTCCGTACGTATGTACACGCAGCTCCCGCTGGCAAAGGACTCGCTGTACTCCCCGTACTTCTTGAGAATGTCGTCCGGCAAGACACCGTGCAGCATGTCCTGTGCGAGCCAACCCGGATAGGCTGCACCGCCCATAGCATCACCCATGCCGTGCATGGGGTGCCCACCCATGATCGCCTGGTATACTGCCTCCTCCCGTGCGCCAGTCTCGGTTTCTGGGATCTGGGAGGGGTCGAATGTGTCCGATTCATGGGGGCGTCGGAGACCCTTGTCGTCAAATATCTCGCGAATGAGCCGCGCGTATTCCTTGCGCGGCATGGCGTGCCGAAACTCGCCCCACGTCTTGGAGTCGTCCAGTGCAGTCCTCACACACGAGTAGAACAGCGCTCGTTCAGGTAGTGCATAGATGACCTGCTGTTCGCAGTAGTCATCAATCTTGTACACCAGCTGCTTCCGCGTTTCGGACTCCTTCGTGCCCTTCTTTGACGAATGTCGTAGGTGTGCTCTGACTGACTTCATGTTTCCTCCTTTGCATGCTTCAATGCGCGTCCCGAGGACCCTGAAGATACGCTTGCAGAGGGAATAGAGGACCGCGATGAGAATGACCGCCATCAAGCCCTCCATCGCGAGAACGAGCACAGACTCAAAAACCGGGTCTGCCTTCCTATCCATGAAATCCAGTACTCTCTGCCACCAAGGGAGACCGGACACAACCAGTGCCCCGAATGATATCGCCAGGAACAGCACAATGGCAGCTATCGTTTTCAGCATGTCCCGGAGTGTTTGTGGCCAGTTCCTGATGTTCACTGCATTGACCTCGCTCTTGCGGTGCGCGGGCATCCAGCGCATAGGGCAACTGGCGGCCGTGCCACGGCGATGACAAGACTCATCCGCTCACTCATCGTCCGTCTCCACTTGGTCATCCCCTTCCTGCGAGAACAGGTCCACGTGCCGTCTCGTCTCCTCCCTCAGCATGGTTCCCAGAAGGAACCAGTTGACAACCTGGGCCGCCAACAGAAACCCAGCGATGACCGCCACAATGATGCCAAAGGTGCTCGCTCTAGTGAGGAACATCACCATGGCGACGAAGTACCCGAACTCAACAAAGAACACGCTGGTCACAGAGAATATGTTGCCATCCTGACCCGCCTGGTCCTTCCTCGCCATGTCTGCCCATGGTCCGACGGCGACACCATAGGACCAGATGAGCAGCGGGACGATGTTCTTTGATGTCGCACTCATCCCAAACAACCAGAGGGACGCGACACACCACGTCGTCATCACGAGGGCAGTGTACAGCGTGGATAGCACTGCTGGGATCATCTTTCCACCGTTGCCCTTTATCACGCTTGCCAGTCCCGCAAAGAGCAACGACGGCATCATGAGGAGACCGAGGATGAACGATGACAGCACGATGGCGATGACACCGAGCACCACCAAGCGCCATTCGCCGATGATGAGGAGCCAGACGCCGGAAACAACGTCACCCAAGGCATTCAGGATCACCAGTGGGGTTGAAAGGACGTTTATGAACTTGAAGAATGCTTTCATTCGGCCCTCCTTCTGAGTTCTGTGGATCCTACTGTCGCGCGTTTCGTCTGGACTCAGAGTGTCGTTGTGGCTTTCGTTCTGAATGTTGTGAACATCACGATGACTAGCAGGACTGCCGATGCCACGTCGAGGATTTGCCAGACACCGCGCGGCAGGTAGATCGGCAGGAACGGGTTGAACAGGACCGCCACGACTCCTGTCACGACCATCCATCCGGAGTGCTTGTCCGACGCGAACAGGAGATACCACAGGTACCCAGCGCATCCGCACACCAGGACCCGCAGGAACTGGAAGTACCCATACGGTAGCGTCGCGACAGCGCCGACCACCAGCACTAGCGCGGTAATGACGACCACAGCGGACGTCATGGTGGCAGTGCTTGCCAATCCCCCACGCTGCGACCTCACTGCTGTGCATTTGCCTTTCAAAGACTGACCCATCTTGCCTCCTCGTGAACACAGTGTCGCCGACACACATGTCCGTGGCGTACGGACCTTGGGTTGGGGTCCGAAGCAAGAGCGGAGCCATGGAAACGTGCGATCACTGAAACTGCCAGAGATGCGTCTTGCGCACTAGGCTTGCTTGTCCCCAACTCTGTAGTCGTCACCATCCACCTGCCTGGACCAAGATGTGACACGGTAGCTGCAGCCAACAAGACACGTGCCATCACGAACCCTTGACAGAGCCCTTTGGCTCCTGAGCAACGTTCACTGCACAAACGAGAATGGCATGAGCCAGCGATTGGGCCTCAGGAGTCTCCCCCACCCGCAAGTGCCGTTTGTCCTTGCCACAGTCATGAGCGGCGATGGGGTCGCAGAGGTTCATCGCCGCAATCACCGCATTAGCAATGTCACTCGAATCCAGAGTGCCTCCAGGGGCTCTCGAATCGTCGCTCACGGGTTCCTCGAACTGATGCTGGACGCTTTCTAGGTCCCGTGCCTGTACCAAAGGAAGAAGATCGTCAAGTTCCGACTTCCGATCGACGTGCTTTGCGCTGTCCGTGGTCATAGTGTCAGTATAGACGAGCGAGTCTGTGAGCCAACACTGCGAGCCAGAACAAGCACGGCGTCCACGATTGGCCGCCGTCGTGTGCCATGCGACACAGTGACACGCTTTCGACTGTGCGCCGATGGCATTGCCCCGATGAACTGTCCAGAAAGCCAGTTGCTGTGGGCCTTGACAGGATTCGGCTCCGCATCGCTCAGAGCGCGTCGCCAGTGCTCTGAGTACGCTGTCTACCCGACTCAGCTGCCTCCGGGACTGTTCGCGGCCACGTACATCCACGGGTATACCACCACGTGAGAAACTGCTGGAACGACTTGAACGGGATGAGCACCTGGCAAAGGACGATGCCGGCCTCGAGCCTGCCCTCACGCCGGGCCCGGCGGAGAGTCCGGGCGGTGATACCATACAGCCGAGTCACGTCCTGGCCCCAGATGTAGCGTTCACCCTGGAACTCCACCCATGGTGATCCCCAGAACGCCGTAAGGGGCACCGGCACGGCCAGGGGCAGACGCCGGGAGCAGCCGGCGGCCCGCACCGCTGCCGCCAAATCGGGGACGGACGGCTGAGGCCTGCCGCTGAACCAGCACCGCATGGCCTCCTCCGTCGTGTAGAGGCGTCGGTGCCACCGCGTGGCAGCGATCGTGCCCCTGGCCATGCGCGCATACCAGCCCTGCCACGCCGACCAGCCGACCGTCGCAGCGATGGCACGTGCGTCGTACAGCGTGACACCGCCCACCACCAGGACGCGGCGGTCCGCCTGGAGCTTGGCCCAGATGACAGCGGTGCAGTACTCCTCATACTGACGGTCTACCCTGCCACGGTCGCCATCGGAAGAAGAGAAGTAGCTGATGACGGCCTTACACACCTGCGCACGCTGCCACACCGACAGTGACGCAACGTCGTACAGGCCGGCCCTCAAGATTGGCACATCAAGGTGGACCTGCGCAGCAAGACGCACGAGCCACAGGCCGTGGTTCTCCGGTTCGGCCAGCCACTGCTGCGAAGGGGTCTGTCCCTCGGCTGGGGGTGCATAGTAGTGTCGGCTGGCAAACGCCAGCAGCGGGTTATGCAGCGGCTCCGCCGCGACGCAAGCGGGCTGGTGTTGTTCTCTCGTGTTCATGGCTGCCTCCTTCGTGGTCGCCGTGTCCGGAGATGCCCTGGGGTGAACGCAAACGACCTCGCGCTCACGCCCGAGGTCGACAGATACTCGATGTCCCGGCGCTTTAGCACATTTGTATCGCGGAGCAAGTAAGCCTTACCTAAATTGCCGCGGTTCCTTCGAACGTTCGTATGATACTCAGTTCTGATGCGTTGTCAAGCATCTTGCGCATCCACAACTCCGCTCCAGGACACGCTTTCAGGCGTTCTGACAGGCGCTCTGCAAGCTCTCGAGACAGAACACTCGCTATCCAGACAGTCTCTCACTAGAAGTTGCCGCCGATGCACGGCGGGCTGCAGATCTCCGCGATCCCGGCCGCTCTCAGCTTGCCCTCGCCATCGTCCAGTTCCAAGAGCCGCATCAGGTTGCTGCTGCCTCCCAGACGTGCCAGTTCTCCCGCATGCAGCGGAAGACCCAGGCGACCTCGTCGACCATCGAGGATTAGTGTGTGGCGTTCCCTTCGCGGGCGACCGCATGCCGGACCGCATCCTGCAAGGCGATCTCCTCTTCCTTGGACCAGGCACGTGCACCCGTCATCATCTGCATACCCCTCGCCTCCTGGATTGCCAGCAACAGTCCAAGGCTCATGTGCCCGTAGTCGGTCATGGGAGCCTCGAGCAGGAGCCTGCTGGCAAGCGTCTCGGGTTCGTTGGCCAGCGCCAGCCACGAGACATCGAACCGTTCAGTTCCAAGGTTCGCAAGCGTCTGCAGCAGCTCCTTGGAGCGGGGAGCAGCGCAGAGTGGCGTCACGTGCCTATCAGGTTTGACCCCGTACATCGAAAGGACGAGGAAGTTGCCGTCGTCGTCGCGTGCCCAGCAGAACACTGTGTTCATCGTGATCCCGCGGGCCAGGAGCGACAGGCAGGCGTTGAGGCTCGGCACCTGTTGTTCGAGGCCGCTCACTGCTCCCCCTCGACCTTCAGCTCAAGGACCAGCCTCAACTCGGCCCGCGAGTAGAGCCTGAACCAGTCGGGGCACCAGATCCACTCCCACGGGGCGAGTTCGCTTCGGGACTGTGCCATGTGGTTCACCCAGTGCATGATGGTCATTCCCTCCCAGTGCCCCGACCTCCG
>JAKLHS010000005.1 GCA_022710025.1 Caldisericota bacterium
GGCGTCGTCGCGGCGCCGTCAAGATTTCGCATGGCCATCACCCCCTATTATGCGACGCTCATCGATCCGGATGACCCAGATGATCCCATTCTCAGGCAATGCGTGCCGACAGCGGATGAACTGCGTTCTGTTCCGAGCGATCTAGATGACCCGCTGTACGAAGAAGTCGATGCGCCGGTCCGCGGGCTGACACATCGGTATCCTGACAGAGTTCTCTTTCTTATCACCGATCAATGCGGCATGTACTGCCGACACTGTACGCGGAGGCGCCTGGCCGGCATGACCGACGCGCGGCGCTCCAAAGACGAAATCGACGCGGCAGTCAGCTATATCCGTCAACACGAAGAAGTTCGCGATGTGCTCCTCTCGGGCGGCGATGCGCTGTTGGCAGACGATGACTTTCTTGACTACGTGTTGAGCGAAGTGCGCAGCATAGAGCATGTCGAGGTCATCCGCATCGGAACGCGGACCCCGGTGGTCCTGCCACAACGTATCACGCCGGACCTCTGCTCCCTGTTGCGCAAATATCATCCGCTCTGGCTGAACACGCAGTTTAACCACCCCAACGAGGTGACCGCGGCATCTGCCCGGGCCGTCGGCATGCTGGCGGATGCCGGCATTCCTGTGGGCAATCAGTCCGTTCTCCTCCGGGGCGTCAATGATTGCCCTTATGTAATGAAGGAACTTGTCCAGAGACTCGTGCAAATACGCGTGCGACCTTACTACATCTATCAGTGTGACCTTACGAGCGGGATCAGTCATTTTCGCACATCGATCTACAAGGGCGTTGAGATCATGGAATTTCTGCGCGGCCATACCAGCGGCTTCTCTGTACCGCAGTTTGTGGTCGATGCACCGCATGGAGGCGGCAAGATCCCGGTCGGACCCAATTACATCGTCTCCATGTCGCCGGATCGTATCGTGCTCCGCAACTACGAGGGGGTGATCGTCTCCTATCCGGAACCCGAGGATCCGAAGAGCCATTGTCCGGAGCCATGTGCCATCTGCCAGAAGCAGAAATCAAAGGTACCACCTGAGGGCATCGCCAAGATATTCACGCAGGATGCCTACGACCTGACACCGCCAGGGACATTGCGGGAGAAGCGGCGTGAACACTATCGAAAGGAGTGATGACAATGGCAAAGAACGATTACATCGACCTGAAGACAGACATCCCGGGACCCGTAGGAATGGAGTGGTACGCGCGCGATCGCGATTCCATTTCTCCGTCATACGTGCGCCCGTACGTGCTGGTGGCTGATCATGCCGAGGGCATGCAGGTCACCGACGTCGACGGGAATACGTATCTTGACTTCACTGCCGGGGTTGCCGTCAATAGTACGGGCCATCGTCATCCTGAAGTCATCAAAGCTATCAAAGATCAGGCCGACAGACTGGTTCACATGTCTGGCACCGACTTCTTCTATCCGATTCAGATCGAGCTCGCCGAGAAGATCAAGCAGATTGCGCCCGGTCCGACCGAAAAGATGGTGTGGTACGGGAATTCGGGGGCGGAAGCGGTTGAAGCCGGTCTGAAGCTGGCTCGTTGGCATACGAAACGGTCTCTTGCGATAGCATTCTTTGGGGGATTCCACGGCCGGACGTATGGCGCGGTGACGCTGTCCGGATCCAAGGCCAAGCATCGCGAGGGGTTCTCTCCTATGCTTCAGGGCGTCGTTCACGTACCGTACGCCTATTGTTACCGGTGCCCGTACAACATGACGCCCGACACCTGTGGATTGCGGTGTGTTGACGCGATCGAAGAAGTCATGGAACGTATCGCGCCCGCTTCCGACACGGCCGTGATCGTAGCCGAACCCATTCAGGGTGAGGGTGGGTACGTGATGCCTCCCGAAGGCTACTTCCAGAAAGTACAGAAGCTCTGTCAGCAGCGTGGCATTCTCCTGATGATCGATGAGGTCCAGAGCGGTATGGGCCGTACCGGCAAGATGTTTGCCATCGAACATTGGGACACGGAACCGGATATCATGGCCATTGCCAAGGGAGTTGCTTCCGGTCTTCCACTGGGCATCATGGTCGCCAAGAAGAACGTCATGGACTGGAAGCAGGGCGCGCACGGCTCGACGTTCGGAGGCAATCCGCTGAGTTGTGCGGCAGCCCTCAAGACGATTGATCTGCTTCAGAACGGGCTCATGGAGAACGCGACGAAGCAGGGCAATTATATCACGAAGCATCTGTGCGAAATGCAGAAGAAGCATCCCATCATGGGCGATATCCGTGGCAAGGGCCTCATGATCGGCGTCGAGTTCATAAAGGATTCCAAGAAGTCCAAGGCCAAGGAAGAGAGCAATGCCCTCGTCATCGAGGCGTTCAGACGCGGGCTTCTCTTGCTCCCGTGCGGCGAAAACAGCGTTCGGCTGTCGCCTTCGCTAATCGTCACGCGGGATCAGTGCGACGTCATGCTCGAGATCTGGGAAGAGTCCCTGGATGCGGTAGAGAAGCAGATGAAGAGCTAGGGTGCGCGATGAAGTCTTCTGCTGAGTTCAAGGAGCGGTATACAGCGAAGACCCCAACATCCCGGAGTATGAGCGAACGTGCCCATCGATCGCTTCCCGCCGGCGTAGTCGCCAACGTAAAATATTTCGCCCCCTACCCACTATTCATGCAGCGGGCGGGGGGCTCGCACCTATGGGATGTGGACGGTAACGAGTATGTGGATTACTGTCTGGCCTTCGGGCCGCTTATTCTCGGGCATGGTCATCCCGCAATTGTACGGGCGGTAGCCGATTCGTTCGCTACCATGGGGACGACGATTTTCGGAACGCCGAACGAGCTCGAGGTACGTTATGCGGAGAAGCTCCTGTCCATGCTGCCCATTGCCGGGAAGATGCGTCTGACCAACTCCGGCACCGAGGCAACATACCTGGCCCTGCAACTGGGCAGAGCGGCGACCGGCAAGTCTGCCGTTGCAAGATTTGAAGGGCACTACCATGGGTGGTACTATGAAGGCGTCCTCAGCAACAGCCCGTCGGCAGCGGACTATGGAGCCGCCGAAGCTCCGGCCAGTGTTGCCGGATCAAAGGGGACGCCCGCATCGATTCTCGCGGAGACGCTCGTTCTCCCGTTTAATGACCTTGATGCGTGCAGGACTCTTCTGGTGGCAAACAGGGACCGCGTCGGGACCGTCATCGTCGAACCGTCTCCCCGTGCTTTTTATGTGACAGATCCGGCGTTTCTGACAGGACTGCGGTCACTGACGCGCGAACTCGGCATGATTCTGATCTTCGACGAAGTCATGTCCGGATTCCGATGCGGTCCCCAAGGGGCGACCGGCATCTTCGGCGTCGAGCCGGACCTCCTGTCGCTGGGTAAAATCATTGGCGGCGGATTCCCAGTGGGTGCCGTCGTCGGTCGGTCGGATCTCCTGGATCTGGCTTCACCCACGGCGAGCGGAGGTCATGTGTTTCACTCTGGGACATTCAACGGCGCAGTGCAGGTCCTTGCTGCCGGGTTGGCGACGTTGAATATCCTGTCGGACGCGTCCCTGATCCAGCCGTTCTATGAGAACACCGAGGCATTCAAGGGCGAGATCCGCCGCCTCATGGCCAGCCATCATGTCAGAGGCCATGTTGCGGGACTGGGCGCCAATTTCGGCATCATCATGAGCGAAACGCCTGTCTGTAACTATAGGGATGTGGGGCGCGAAGATGGTGCGCTGCGGGAGGCGTTTGACTACGCCTGTCTTGCCGAAGGCATCTACATTCACCCGCACAAGCCGTTTTACACGTCGCTGGCGCATACCTCTGGTGACTACGAGAGCACACTCGGGAAACTGGACCACATCTTCGCAGAGATTGGATGAACACGGCGTTTTGGACACATTCACGGCATGGCGCCGTTGGAATCCATCGATAGGAGGGACGGGCAATGAAATCGGTAGTGATTACATCGGCAGTGCGAACACCCGTGGGGACCATGGGTGGCGTGTTCAGGGACGTTCAGGCTGTCGATCTTACGCGAGCGGCTCTCGATGAGGCCGTGAAACGTTCCGGCATCGAGAAAGGGATAGTAGACGAGATCGTCGTGGGGCAAGCCAAGCAGAGTACAGACGCGCCCAACATCGCGCGTGTCGCCGCACTCGCCGCCGGATTTCCTGAGGAGATTCCTGCATACACGGTTCATCGACAATGCAGCTCGGGGCTGCAAGCCATCATCAGTGCTGCATGGCAGATCCAGACGGAGAATGCCGATATCGTTGTAGCCGGCGGTGTGGAAAGCATGAGCACGGCTCCTTACTATCTGCGAGGAGCCCGTTTCGGCTATAAAGCCGGCAATGCCGAGCTGCTGGACCCCAATACGGAAAGTCAGCCGAAGTCTCAGCCAGAAGATATCTATGGCACGTTTACGATGGGTATGACGGCAGAGACGTTGGCCGAGAAGTATGCCATCACGCGGGAAGAGCAGGACGAGTTCGCGTATACGAGCCACGTGCGGGCGATCGACGCCATTGATGGTGGCCGTTTTGCAGAGGAGATTGTTCCGATCAGCGTGCCCGCCCGGAAGGGAGAATCGCTTCTCATCGACGTGGACGAAGGTCCCAGACGCGATACGACGCTTGAAAAAATGGCCAAACTCAAGCCGGCCTTCAAGGCAGGAGGTTCGGTGACGGCCGGCAACAGCTCCAGCAGAAACGATGGAGCGGCGGCAGTAATCGTCATGTCAGAAGAGAAAGCGCGCGAACTGGGCGTTGCTCCGCTCGTGCGGTTCGTTGCCGCCGGTATCGCCGGCGTCGATCCCCGTATCATGGGGATCGGCCCGGTTCCGGCAACGAAGAAGGCGCTTCACCGCGCAGGGCTGACTCTTGCCGACATCGGGCTCATCGAACTCAACGAGGCCTTCGCTGCGCAGAGCCTGGCTGTCGTCCGAGAGCTGGACATCGACCGGGACATCCTCAACGTCAATGGTGGCGCCATCGCGCTCGGGCATCCGCTGGGCTGTTCCGGAACCAGGATCTCGGTAACGCTTATTCACGAAATGGAGCGTCGCCGGACCCAGTACGGTCTTGCCACCATCTGCGTGGCCGGTGGCCTGGGTGTTTCCGCTATCTTCGAGAATATGCGTTCATGAGTGGAGGAGCTCTGGCATAGGGAGGTCGTGGCCATGTACAGCGACAAATACAGCAGTGTCACAGACGCCATTGCAAAAGTGACGCGTGGGTCGCGCGTCATGGTAGGCAGTTTCGGCATGGCGGGGTATCCGGGGGCGCTCATTGAGGCCCTTGCTGACAGCGGTATCGGAGATCTGACCATAATCAGCAATGATCTGGGAGCTCCTGGGGTAGGACTGGGCAGGCTGCTGAGCAACAACCAGATCCGTGGACTGA
Source organism: Caldisericota bacterium (assembly GCA_022710025.1). Lineage (GTDB taxonomy): Bacteria > Caldisericota > Caldisericia > Cryosericales > Cryosericaceae > Cryosericum. Next base: position 5,345 of record JAKLHS010000005.1, read on the forward strand.
TCGGCACTTACTACAACTGGAACCCCGAAGTTGCAACTGCCTACAACGAGGGGAGGATTTCTGTGAAGCTCGTGCCACAGGGAACATTTGCCGAGGCGATCCGTGCTGCGGGTGTAGGGATCCCGGCATTTTTCACGCCGACGGCGGCAGGAACGCAGCTGGCCGAGGGGAAGGAGACGAGGCGATTCGACGACCGGCCATGTGTTCTCGAAGAAGCCATTCATGCTGATGTAGCTCTGATCAAGGCATACAAAGCAGACGAACTGGGCAACCTTGTCTATTACAAGACGGCACGCAATTTCAACCCCGTGATGGCGATGGCAGCTGACCTGGTTATCGCCGAGGTCGATGAGATTGTGCCAAGCGGATCGCTGGATCCGGAGTGCGTCATCACGCCGCACATCTACGTCGATGTTCTCACGATGAAGGGGAACTGAAATGCAGACGATTTCCGAACAGGAAGCGAAAGAACGTATTGCCAGGACCATCGCCAGGCACTTCGATCAGGAAGCTGAAGCGGGGCGGTTGTTCATCAACCTTGGCGTGGGCATCCCGACGATGGTAGCTAACTATGTTACGAGCCCGCGCATCTATGTCCAGGCGGAGAACGGTATGCTCGGCGTCGGCTGTGCCGCCCCTGAGGACAGGCAGGATCATGACCTCATCAACGCCGGCCGTGCCTGTGTTACTGAAACGCCGGGATGTTCGTACCTGGACAGTGCAGCGTCATTCGGCATGATCCGTGGTGGTCATGTAGACGCCACAGTCATCGGCGCTTTCGAGGTTGATCAGGACGCCAATATCGCAAACTGGATCATTCCCAATGGGAAACAGCTCGGGGTAGGCGGAGCGATGGATCTCGTGAGCGGGGCGCGGGAAGTCGTCATCGCCATGCAGCACCTCAGCAAAACAGGCAAGTCCAAGCTCGTCAGGAAGTGCAGCCTGCCCATAACGGGAATCGGCGAAGCGGATATGGTCGTGACCGAATATGCCGTGTTTGTGTTTGAGCACAATCAGCTCATACTGCGCGAGACGGCGCCGGAGATCACGCTCGAAGAACTTCGCTCGATTACCGAAGCCGACTTCATCGTGCCGTAACGGCGTTACTGGAGTGTGCATCCTGCTCCCGGGCGCTGCCGTCAGGCAGTGCCCGGGAGCTATCGCGTGATCAGTAGTTGAATTGCTGGACCAGATATGTCGGATTGAGCGGCTCTCCGGTAGCACGCTCGATCATTGAGTTCCAGGGGTATCGTGCACCGGGTGTGAAAACGCTGTTGACAAACCAACGGCCGTTTTCTGTCGTCAGCACCTCTCCGCCGGATCTGGCCCGCAAGGCGTGATCGAACTGCGAGGCGAGCATTTCGCCAAGCAGGTAGTTGTGATAATAGACAGGCGCCATGGCGAAGTGATACTTGGCGGCCCAGTCAGGCTGATCGAGGCGTTCCTCGGGAACATTGAGATATTGAATGTCCCGCACGCCCTGGTACCACCGTCGACTGTCACTGACTTCGGTGCGGTACAGCTCTCGTTCGAACAGCGCGAAATGGGTGATCCAGCGGGTAGAGACCAGCATCTGATCACGGATGGCGGTCGGCAGTTCCCCCTGTAGTTTGTGGTAGCTTGCCTCGTCGATCCCAACGATCTGGCGGTACCATTCCGGACTGCGGGCCATGCGGCCGAAGAACATGGCGACGGCTTCGGTCGTGAACGTGTGGGCCGCTGCGCGCAGGAGCGCCGGCAACGAGAAATCGAGGTGCTTGTCGTACGTGGCGTGCCCCATCTCGTGCAGGAGCGTCTCCATCTCGGTTTCATTGGGCCGCAGGTTGGCAAGGACACGGACATCGCCCTGCCGGTCGAGATGCGTGGTGAATGCATGCTGATCCTTGCTCGGACGTTCATACAGGTCACTGCGCTTCAGGATGTCACGGATGTCGAGCCCGATACTGTCGTAGGTTGCAGTGGCGAAGCCTTCGACGACGTGATCGCCTTTCCCTTCATAGAATATGGCAAGGTCAGTCTGCGTAGTGCGCGGCGCTTCCTGGAAGAACATGTCGCTCATGTGCCATGGCATGAGGCGGTCGGGTTCAACGCCCAATCGCTTGCCGACTGCTTCGTCGATAGCATCCTTGACGCGTCGGAACAGGACGTCGGTCTGCTGCCGGTAGGTAGTCAGGATCCCGCACAACCAGGAGCTGTCGAACTCCTGCAGTTCGATCTCCATCTCGTAGTAGTTGGCATAGCCGAGTTTGACAGCCGAGTCGTTGCGCAGTTTGATGAGGTCCATGAGCTTGGGCTCCAGGACCGCGCCAACCTGTTTGCTGGCAACCCATGCCTTCTTGCGCAGATCGTTGTCCGTGCTGGACCGCAGAATCTCCTCGATCTGTTTGTTATTGACTTCTTTACCGTCGATCGTGCCCCGGAACTTGGTGACGATCTCCTGAAGCGCGATCTGTTTACTGACCAGTTGCTGCAGCGTCTCCTTGTCCAGCTGATTTTCGACCATCATGTTATGCGCGACGACGAACTGGCGCCGTTCGAGTTCGTTCAGGTCAGAACCGGCAAGCATGGTATTGATAGTATCAAACCGGTTTCTGTCAGCAAGGAACAGGCGCAGTTCAAGGTCTGCCTGCTCGCACGCGGCGGCAAATTCATCCTTGCCCGTCGTCGCCAGATTCCAGTTAGCAGTGCTGCTGCGCGTGTACAACGTTCGCAGCGTTTCGTTCAATTCACGCAGAAAGGCCGTTTTTTCCATCGATACCTCCTCAGATATGTACAGTGTACGAAGGATCGCGTCGATGCAACATGCGCCTGCCATTCAGATCTGAATCCGTCGTCTCCTCTCCGATTGACACCACAGTGCCGCTTACTATACTGGCATCGTTCTCTGGGGCAGGGTGTGATTCCCGACCGGTGGTAGTAGCGAAGAGCTTAGCCCACGAGCCGTTGCGACGGCAGGATCCGGTGCGATTCCGGAGCCGACAGTATAGTCTGGACGGAAAGAGACGTCTGCTTTCCGCGCCCCCAGGGTTGACTGCAGCGCATGCTGCGTCCGCTGTGGAGGTGGAGAATGGAGTCAAAGAAACTGCGCGTGCTGGCTGCGTCAGGCATGCTTGCCGCCGTCGGATATGTCCTTCAGTTGTTCGAGTTTCCGCTGTTGCCCGCTGCTTCCTTCCTCAAGTTCGACTTCGGAGATGTAGCCGTCGCCTTGGCAGGGTGGGCGATGGGTCCCGCCGCTGCCGTGCTTACGGCGCTGGTGAAGGGAATTCTGTGGGGTGTCATCGGGCACGGCGCAGACGGGTGGGTAGGCGCGGGGATGAACACGGTAACCGTGCTGGCGTTCGCCCTTCCGTTCGCGTTCTTCCGTCAAGAGAAGAAACTGCGGGGACCGGTTCTGGCAGCCGTCTTGGGGATTGCGTGCATGACGGCGGTCATGGCAGGAGTGAACCTGGCCGTCGATCCCTGGTACTTCAAGATGCCGTTCGCGGCAGTAAGAGCGCTGGTCGTCTCCGCCATCATCCCGTTCAACTTGCTGCGCGGGCTTATCAACGGTACGGCCACGGCAGTCGTCGCACTTGCATTCGGGAGGACCCCTCTGTTTCATCACGACGCCTGACAGATCTGCGAAGACACTGTTCTTGCCTCACGAAGCGCCGACGATATACTGACGTCACGCGCCGGAGCACTGGCCGGCAACTCGTGAGGTGACAAGTGAACTCAGCAGACATTCGGGAAAGTTATCTCCGGTTCTTCGAACAGCATGACCACCTGAGAGTGCCCAGCGCTCCCCTGCTTTCTTCCGATCCGACGCTCCTCTTCACGGCAGCAGGCATGGTGCCTCTGAAACAATACTATCTGGGGGAGGCGATCCCTCCGAAAGCGCGCATGACGTCGGATCAGAAGTGCATCCGTACGAACGATATCGAGCGCGTCGGACGAACGGCCAGGCACCATACCTTTTTTGAGATGCTGGGCAATTTCTCTATCGGAGATTATTTCAAGGACGACGCTGTCGCCATGGCGTACGAGTATTCCACACGCGTACTGGGTCTGCCGGCGGAGCGGATATGGGTCACCATCTACGAGGACGATGCACAGACCGCCGATATCTGGCGCAAGGTAGGTATTCCGCGTGAACGGATCGTGGCCATGGGCGCCGAAGTCAACTTCTGGACCATGGGCCCCGTGGGCCCCTGCGGGCCGTGCAGTGAGTTATATGTCGACCGTGGGATCCGCCATCCTGGGGATGAACGTCAGCACATGGGCGATGAGGGCGACCGGTTCCTCGAGTACTGGAACCTTGTCTTCACCCAGTTTGATCGCCAGTCGGACGGCTCTCTCAAACCGCTTGCGCGCAAGAACATAGACACGGGTCTCGGGCTCGAACGCATGGTGAGCATCATCGAAGACACGGAAACGGATTTCGAGACGGACGGGTTTCTGCCGATTATCGAGACGGTGGCACGCCTGTCACATCAGGAATATGGTCTGGATGCACAGATCACGGCACGTATCAGAACGATCGCCGACCACGTGCGTGCGTGTACGTTCCTTATGGCCGAGAATCTCCTGCCCAGCAACGAGAAACAGGGATATGTTCTGCGCCGGCTCCTGCGCCGTTCCCAGGCGCTCGGACGCATGATCGGCATCCAGGGGGCATTCATGAGCGCTGTCGCCGATGCGGTGATCGAGCAGATGCGACAGCCGTTTCCCGAGCTTGTCCCGGTACGCGACCGCATCAAGCACGATATGGATGTCGAAGAGCAGAGGTTTGATCGCACGCTGCAGAGCGGTCTGGGGGAGTTTACAAGGGCCGTGGACGCTGTGCGGAAGGAAGGCGAGGATATCTTTCCGGGTACGACGGCATTCTACCTGCACGATACGCTGGGCTTTCCCGTGGAGCTGACGGCGGACCTCCTGCGCGACGCCGGCCTCACGCTGGACCGCGAGGGATTCGATGCGCTCCTGGCCGAACAGCGCCACTCCGGAAACGAATCATCCGGATTCGAGGAAGCGACGCGTGAGCGCACCGGGTCTATCAGGCTGCGCGATACTGTCGGCCATACGCACTTCGTCGGCTACGAGACTCTGTCTGCAGAAGCGGTCGTCACGGGATTAGTCCGTGACGGGCAGATCGTATCGAGCGCGAAAGCCGGCGACCATGTGGGGCTGGTGCTGTCGTCGACGCCGTTCTACGGGGAAAGAGGCGGACAGGTGGGCGATACGGGCGTCATCACGACGCAGGGGGCTCGTCTGGAAGTGAACGACACCAGAGCGCCCGTGGATGGTCTGACGATCCATGAGGGCGTTGTCAGTGAGGGTGTCATTGCGGCGGGAGACGCTGCGCGCGCAGAGGTCGACGGTGCTCGTCGTGCAGCCATTGCCAGGGCTCATACGGCAACGCACCTCCTTCAGGCGGCACTTCGGGCGATGGATCCGACGGTCCAGCAGAAAGGTTCGAAGGTCATGCCGGATGAGTTTCACTTTGACTTCAGCTTCCGGGGCGCTCTGGATGGCGAGGATCGGGCAGCGCTGGAACGAACCGTTCTCGGATATATCACGGCCAACGTTTCCGTCCGAACCGACGTCATGCCGCTGGACGAAGCCCGCAAGAGCGGGGCGCTTGCATTCTTCGGCGAAAAGTATGGAGCGACGGTACGCGTCGTCACGGCGGATGGGATTTCCCGTGAGCTCTGCGGGGGGACACACGTACGGGCGACAGGGGACATCGGCATCCTGCAGGTGAAGTCGATACGAAGCATTGGTACGGACACACGCCGTATCGAGGCGTCGGTGGGATTCGGAGCGTTGCGGGAATTCGATGATCAGAGGCGGAGCATCGAAGAACTCGCAGGTATCCTGGGTGCCGCCCCCGTGGCAGAAGAAATCGATACCGCCGCTCGTGAGCTCGTGGTTGCTGTGAAGGAACGGGATCGCCGCATCGAGAGTCTGACAGACGCCGCTGCGGACAGGCGCGTGCGAGAACTCCTCGCCCAACCTCTCAAGATCAGGGATCAGTCTGTCGTCATCGCTGCATTCGACGAGCTGTCCGCCGATGCCCTGCGCCGTGCCGGGGATACGGCTGAGCAGTGCTTGCACGACGGAGTATTTATCGGCATCGCAACAGGCGGCGATGGATTTGCCGTCGTCAAGGTCTTTGGAGCGGCGCGATCGACGTTCTCTGCCCGCGACATCTTCACGGCGCTGACAGGGAAGTTCGGAGGAAAAGGGGGAGGCAGCGACCGCATGTGCCAGGGGCGTGTCGGCGGGATTCCCACGGCCGCCGACCTGGAGGCGCTGCTTGCTTGAGGGACCGGCCGGCCCGTCTGTCATATTGTGTATCGACGTAGGCCAGCGACATATCGGGCTTGCCCGCGGGATCCGAGAAGTCGGTGCCGCACTGCCTGCGGGTTCGCTCGAAATGACGACGCCGGCGGAGACAGCACGGCGCGTTGCAGACCTTGTCGTACGCGAAGGTGCATCCTGCCTGGTCGTGGGCCTTCCCCTCGCGCTGGACGGCAGCGACACGCTGCAAACGCGGAAGGTGCGGCGCTTTGCCGGGCTCGTTCGCAAGGAACTCGGTGCTCGGAGCTTGGGACAAACAGTCCGGGTCGAGCTTGCCGATGAGCGATGGTCTTCCGTGGCCGTCGGCAGGGCGGCCAGAACCCAGGGGTTGTCGGAAGCGGAGGGACGCGCCACCAAGGATCAGTGGGAAGCCGTCTACATCCTGCAGGGATACATGGATCGCGTGACAGGGCGGCATGACTGACATGGAGAAGGAGACCGGGCACAGCGGAACAGGAATGGAGTACAGACAGGTTTCATGGCTGCGGAGTCTGGCGTCGCGGGCCGGCGTCGCCGGCATGTTGGCGTGTTGTGCTATGGTGATCATGGCTGTGATCTGGTTTCAACTGTTTCACATCAATCCTCCCCTTTCCGGTACGTTCATCGACGTCTGTGCCGGCGATTCCATACGGGACGTGAGCGAACAGCTTTATGCGACCGGCATCACATCGTCGCCGCAGTCGCTGCGTCGATACTGGCAGCTCCGAAGGGGTGGCTCGCTGCGGACCGGGCGTTACCTCTTGACCGGCGTCGACGACATGCGCGAACTCTACCTGCTTTTCGCGAAAGGTTCTCCCGTGACCGTGCGTGTGACCATTCCGGAAGGGTACACCGTTCGGCAGATCGCCGGTCGCTTTCAGGAAGAAGCCGGCATTTCTGCGGGGGACTTCCTGGCCGCTGCCGGAAGTGACGCAGGGAATCTGCTGGAGGGTTATCTTTTTCCAGACACCTATGACGTGCTGTACGCGGGGGACGCGCGTGATATCGTCGCCCGTATGCAGAAGCGGTTTGCGGAGATACTGCCCGTAGATTGGGAATCCGCTGCACGGTCGCGCGGTCTGACGAGCGACGAGCTTGTCATTGTCGCCTCCATCATTGAACGGGAGGTCAGGTACGACAACGATCGACCGCTCGCGGGCAGTGTCATTTTCAACCGGCTTGCCGCAGACATGTTCCTGCAGATGGATGCTACACTCGGGTACGTCCTGCCGTCGCACGACGGGTTTTACTCCTCTGAGGAGCTCAAGGACCCGTCTCCCTACAACACCTACGTCCACCCGGGCCTTCCGCCGACTGCTATCTGCAATCCGGGCCTTGCCTCGCTGGAAGCGGCAGCGCACGCGCCGGCAACGGGCTACTACTATTTTCTGGCAAAACCGGACGGTCATTGTGTATTTGCCCGCACGTTTGCCGAGCACGAACGAAACATACGCAGATACCTTTCGGGAGGGAACTGACATGACGCGCCCCATCCTTGTTGGCATCGCCGGCGGTTCTGGCTCCGGCAAGACGACGGTC
>JAKLHS010000050.1 GCA_022710025.1 Caldisericota bacterium
GTGGAGGAATCCAGTATGCCCTCGCCTCCCTTGAGGACCGCGTCATATCGGCTCAGCTCCTGCTGTTTTCGACGGATACCATGTACTCGTTCTTGAGCGGCACAGACGAGACCTACTTCAAGTTACATCCTCTCGAGTTCTTGAAACAGCATGTCATCGCATGGGGACACGAGCACGGATATGCGTCCTTCGTCCTCGGCGGCGGTCTCAAACCCAATGATGGGCTCTTTCAGTTCAAGCGCAAATTCGAACCGCGCGGCCTGATGGATTTTTGCGTCCGGCGGATCGTGTGGGACAGGGAACGGTACGACTCGCTGGTCGCAGCCAGGGAAGCGTGGGAGGCGGATATGGGCAGAGTATGGAGGCCGGAGCCGGATTTTTTCCCTGCATACCGAGCGCATTCGATGGTTGAAGAAACGACTTCCCCACCGACTGCCGCGTGAGCGGCAAGGAGCAGCGCAATGACGATCAGGAACGACAGACTTCGAGTCCCCCTGTCTTCGCAATGGATAGATGCGGATGATGAACAGGCTGTATTGAACGTTCTCAGGGCGGACCGCCTCAGTCTCGGCCCCCGTGTTTCCGAATTCGAGCATGAATTGGCACACGCGGCAGGCACTGCGCACGGGGTAGCCGTGAACAGTGGGACGTCTGCCCTGCACCTCATCGTTCGCGCTCTCGGCCTTCGGGAAGGAGATGAGGTGATCACGACGCCTTTCAGCTTCATCGCATCCTCCAACTGCCTCCTGTACGAGCGGGCCCGGCCGGTGTTCGTCGATATCCGCGCCGACACGTACAATATCGACGTGAATCGTATCGAGGCGGCGTTGACATCACGAACGAGGGGGATCCTCGTTGTGGACGCCTTTGGCCATCCTGCCGAGCTCGATGCGATCGAACGTATCGCTCGAGATAACCACCTTTGTCTTATCGAGGATTCCTGCGAGGCGCTGGGATCCGCATGGAAGGGTCGCAGCTGCGGCGGATGGGGAGATGTCGGCGCATTCGCGTTCTACCCAAACAAGCAGATCACGACGGGTGAAGGAGGCTGTGTCGTCACGCAATCTGCCGATATTGCCGCTCTGTGCCGCAGCATGCGGAACCAGGGTCGAGGAGAAAAAGGCGTATGGCTAGCGCATGAACGCCTGGGGTACAACTATCGCATTGCCGATATCAACTGCGCGCTCGGGATCTCCCAACTGCGCCGGCTCGACCGGATCATCGCTATGCGCGCTGACGCGGCCCAACGATATCATATGCTCCTGAATGAGGTTCCGGAGGTGATCGCACCGATCATCCTCCCCGACGTCACCAGGATGAGCTGGTTTGTCTATGTCGTCCGGCTGTCCGACGAGTTCGTGCGTGCAGACCGGGATTGGCTCATCGAATGGTTGGCCGAGCACGGGATCGAGAGCAGGCCGTACTTCACCCCCATTCATCTTCAGCCATTCTACGCACGGGAGTTCGGCTACAGGTCGGGGGATTTCTCCGTCACCGAAAGCGTATCGGATCGTACCATCAGTTTGCCGTTTTTCACGCGGATAGCTCCTGAACAACAAAAGATCGTTGTCGAAATGCTGAAAGACGGCCTTGCCGCTCGTCGGAAGGAACTGGCATCATGAAAGACGAATCGCTGCACAGATTCTGGCGTTCCCGGAGGGGCAAGTCGGCAATGAAACTTGTCCTGGACTTGGTCCTGTTCAATCTTGCAACCGTTCTGTCCGTCGAGGCACGCCTTGACTTCCGTGGATCACCGTGGTCCCTGATCTATACCACCACTTTGCCGGGGATCATGGAAAACGTGGTACTCGTGATCGCATCACTTCTTCTGCGGACGCCGTCGGTGCTATGGTTCTATACGAGCCTGCAGGATGCTGGCCGCGTAGCTCTTGTCGTGACATCGGCAAAGATGGTTGCGCTGATTCTCCTTGCGCTGCTGCCCGGTGCCCGATGGTCCCGGGGGGCGTTTGCAGGATCACTGGTGCTGTCATTCCTGTTTCTTTCCGGCGTTCGTGCTGGAGTACGCTGGTGGTATGAACATCGTACAGCGAAAGGCAGGAGAGAGGCTTTTGCATCTCTGGATCCATCCGAGTCGAGGGTCCTCGTCGTCGGGGCGGGGGATGCGGGCGAAGAAATACTGCGCGAATTCGAGGCCCATCCGGAGCTGGGAACAGTCGTGGGGCTCGTGGATGACGACCCCAGCAAGCGAGGATGCACATTGAGAGGGATTCGGGTACTCGGGCCGGTCGCCGGCATCGCGGACATGATTACACAGACTCACGCGACTCAGGCTGTCATAGCGATTCCGTCGCGTGCTGCGGCAGTGACGAGAACCGTGACGTCACGGCTGGCGGACACCGACGTACAGGTACGGACAGTACCCGGCATCTGGGAGCTTGTCGATGGTTCGATCCGGGTCGATGACCTGCGATCTGTGCAATTGGAGGATCTGCTGGCCAGAGCGCCGATCGCGACCGATCTTGAGTCCGTGCGGGCATACATCGGGGGCAAACGTATCCTCGTGACAGGCGCAGGAGGATCCATTGGCTCCGAGATCGTCCGTCAGGTCGTTCGCCTGAACCCATCCGAGGTGGTCATGCTGGGGCGCGGGGAGAACCGTATCTTTCACATCGACCGCGAGGTACACGAGCGCCGGAGCTCGGTCCACGCGGTTCCCGTGATAGGCGATATGCGGGATGAGCAGAGGATGCAGTGGCTGTTTGACACCTATCGGCCGGAGATAGTCTTCCATGCCGCAGCGCACAAGCATGTTCCACTGATGGAACGGAATCCCGAAGAGGCCATCCTCAACAACGTCGGTGGGACACGAACGCTGTTGAGGATGGCTGCATCGCACGGGACGGAGCGCTTTGTGAATATCTCGACCGACAAGGCGGTCAATCCGATCAACTTCATGGGGGCGAGCAAGCGTGTCGTCGAACTTCTCGTGCAGGTGAACGATGGGAGGGAACGGCTTCGCGCGACAAGCGTACGCTTCGGAAACGTTCTGGGCAGCGAGGGCAGCGTTACAGAGGCGTTCCGGGAACAGCTCCAGGAGTCGCGTACCCTGTATGTGACAGACGCCAATATGGAACGGTTCTTCATGCTGATTCCGGAAGCCGTGCAGCTGGTCTTGCAGGCGGGTGCACTGGCACAGGGCCGCGACATCTACGTCCTCCGCATGGGGGAGCCCATCCGCATCCTGGATCTGGCGCGCAGTTACATCAAGCTGTCCGGTCTGGAGGTCGGAGTCGATGCGAAGATCGCTATCAGCGGCAACCGCGGCCATGAGAAGATCACGGAGGAATTATGGTCGTCCGTGGAAAGAGTCGCCTCCACTACCCATGAGAGCATTCTGCGTGTGGAATGCCCGGCAATCCCGGAGCTCGCAGTTCTGCGTCAGGCAATCGACGGCTTGCTGAATGCGACGCGCAGCCACGACACGGGAGCGATGCGCGAGGCTCTGCATATCATCGATCCATCGATCAACATCCCGGAAGTCGGCGAGGACTCCGCCGCGGTCTGAGGAGCATGGATGAACACGCAGTGGTCTCGTGAGCAGACATCGGGAGAGCAGGTTCCATCAACGGCTCATCGGTTTCGCCGGATCCTGGGGCTCGTTGCCATGACGCTGGCGCTTCTCCTAATCGTAAGTTGTACGGCATATGTAGCGTATGTACACCACAGCCTTTCTGGAAATATCCGACATGAGACGATGCTGCCGAACCCTGATGACACCACCGGCTCATCCGGCGAGGGTCATCAGGCCGACGGCTCTCCCGGCCGGGAAGGGACCCCCAAAACCGCCATGGACGTTCTGCTCATAGGTTCCGATCGGATTCAGACCGGCGATGTTGAGCGATCCGACGTCATCATGCTGGCGCACTTGAGCGGCGACTGCAAAAAGATTTACCTGGTACACTTTCCGCGCGACATGTATGTGAACATACATGGAGTAGGCATGGCCAGGATCAATGCGGCGTACGCTAACGGAGGGGCGCCTCTCTTGGTGGAGACGCTCGAGGATATGCTGAACATCCATATCGACCATGTCGCTGCTATTACCAGCGATGGTTTCATAGCGATGACGGATGCCGTAGGAGGGGTTGACGTTTATGCGGAAGAAGCCAGCACGGAATATGAGGTAAACATCCACGTCGGGTGGAATCACCTCGACGGCGCAGAGGCCTCCGTGTTTGTCCGCGAGCGTCACCAGCTCACCAGGGGCGACATATCGCGCGGGAGACGTCAGCAATCGTTTATCCGAGCACTGATGTTGAAGGCTCTGAGCAAGGAGACGCTCATGAACCCCGTGCGCTTTGCCAAGTTCGTCGATGCCGTGACGCGCAACCTCACGGTTGATACCGGGCTGTCGGTGGATGAGATCTATTCCGAGGCACTGAAACTGCGAAACATACGCAGTGGCGACTTCGTCTTTGTCACCGCGCCTATCACGAAATACGCATTCACCGCTGAAGGAGCATCGGTAGCTCTTGTCGATGAAGGGCGTCTCACGTCGCTGGGCGACGCGCTGAGAAACGACACGATGGCAGACTACCCTGCGGGAGAACAGATCCCCTAGCGTACGGTAATCGGTTTGCCGGCAGGATCCTCTACGCCTGTTCATCCTCCAGTTCGGCGAGTATCTCGTCCGTTGTTCGCACGCTGGCGAAGGAGCGATCCAGTGCAGCCATGAATGCGGCATGTACGGTCGGGGCGGGGACGAACATTTCGCCAAAGGTCAGGTCTTGTGCGGCACACGCGTCCGCCGCGACGATGCAGCCAAAGCCGAAGTCCGCTGCAGCGCGCACGGTGGTGTCGACACACATGTGCGTCATCATGCCGCATATGGCGAGCCGTGTGACGTGGTAGCTCCGAAGGAGATCGAGTAGATTCGTGTCCCGGAAACTGTTGGGATGGTGTTTGCGAACGACGGCTTCACCGGGCAGCGGTCGCATGGTGCTGTACAGACAGACACCGGGAGTCCCGGCTCGGAAGGAGACAGCTTCCGGATCTGCGGCTATATGCTGGACAAAGACGGCGGGCCGGCGGCTGTGCCGGAAATATGCCAGCATCGTCGATGCCCGCGCTGCGGCGGCAAGGGCTCCGGGAAGCGGCATGGAGCCGCCCTCGAAATACTCTCTCTGGATGTCGATGAGCAAGAGCGCTGTTTTCATGCTCTGTCGCTGCGGTTCTGCCTACGTGCCTGACGCTTGGGGGGTCTCGTT
>JAKLHS010000051.1 GCA_022710025.1 Caldisericota bacterium
CCGCCCCGATCAACGGCGACATAATGTTGTATGTGCGTGCTCCAATGATCTTCGCCTTGAAGAGCAGGTCTTCCATCGAGATGAACGCGACCAGCGACGTGTCTTTGATCAGCGCTGCAAACTCGTTCGCAAGCGGTGGAAGAACCCTGCGGAATGTCTGGGGCAGGATCACATAATGCAGACTCTGTATACGGCTCATGCCGAGTGAGAATGCCGCTTCTGTTTGACCCTTGGGAATGGATTCCACGGCTGCGCGGAATACCTCGGCGATATAGGCAGCGTAGCAGGCAGCAAGGGAAACCGCTGCCGCAGGAAACTGCGGCAGGTTGACTCCAATAACGGGGAGTGCGTAGTAGACCAGCAGGACAAGGAGCAACGCGGGGACCCCCCGCACCACTTCAATGTAGACGCGCGTGACGATCCCTATGATCCGCCCGCCGAACATGTTGAGCAACCCTACGGCTAGACCCGCAGTTGTCGCCAGGATCATCGAGACGATCGTGAGAGACAACGTCGTCCAGGCCCCCGCCAGAAGGAACGGCAGGTTATCGACAATGATGGACCACTTGATCATCAGGTGGCGTCCTGGCCCCGTTACTTGGGCAGATAGGGTGGATCGGCAAAGAAGTACTTGCGATAAAGTGTCGCATAGGTACCATCCGCCGTCAGTTCTCGAAGAGCGGCGTCGATTTCCGTCTTGAGCTGCGTGTCATCCTTGCGTACGGCGATCCCATAGAGCTGAGTCAGATCCTTCCCGGCAATTGACGTCGTATCGAGGACCGTCAGTGACGGATGCGTGCTCGCATATTCGGTGCATACGGGGTAGTCGTTGACGACTGCATCCACTTTCCCGTTCTCAAGATCCATCGTGGCCAGCTGGATGTCGGGGTAGGACTTCACCGTCACACCGCCGATCATCTTGGCCGAAGTCTCGCCTGTCGTTCCCGTCTGGACCCCAACCGTCTTCCCGACCAGATCTTCCGGTCCGGCGATGGTGTTTCGGGATGGGTTGAACATGATGCCCATGTCCGCGCGGTAGTAGGGAATGGAGAAAGCGACCTCCTCCTCACGATCCGGCGTGATCGACATGGCGGCGCAGACAGCATCAAACTTCTTGGATTCGAGGGCCAGCAGGAGTCCGTCGAATGCGCCGCTCGTCATATTGCTCGTACGACCCAGTTTTTTGGCGACCGCCTCCATCAGCTCCACGTCAAACCCCGTTGGCTTATTGTTGGCATCGGCATACTCAAACGGCGCATACGTCGGATCAGTTCCCCAATTAAGTGCTGCAGATTCAGTTTTGCAGCCGGCAAAAGAAGCGACGACCAAAATAGCCAGGATCATGAACGCTGTCGTACGCAGAAATACAGTCTTTTTCACTCCTTGCCTCCCACAGGATGTCTGCCCGGCTGGACGCCGAGCGTGCGCTTCGCGCTTCACGTGAAGCGCAACTACAACTGCGCTACCGTATACTCTGAACTGCCTGCCAAAAAAGTAAAGCGCTGAAAAATCACCGCTCCGTCGCTTCCACTTCTCTTCATATTCAGTCTTGCCCGCTGCTTGCAATTCTCAGCTCCTTTCTATACTGCACGCAACCAACACTGCCGACCTTACTGCCGGCGATCCCTTGGCCACGATCGCAATCTCGGTCGTCGCACCATATCCTGCACTAAGGAGTCAGACATGAATATCTCTCGAACGTCGCGATGGGGTGCCGTCTTCAGTATGCTCATGATTCTGTGTCTCGTCGTCACGGCCGGATGTGGCGCCCCGACAGCAGAATCGGATCTCGACCGGGTAAAAAGAGACGGTATCCTCAGCGTCGGCAACGATACAACCTACGCTCCCTTCGAATTCGTCGGCAGCGACAATGTGCCAACCGGTTTCGACATCGATCTCGTTACGGCAGTCGCGGACAGACTGGGCTTAAGGGCGGTCATTGTAACGACTGCATGGGACGGGATCATCCCCGCCCTCCAGGCAAGGAAGTTTGAGCTTGTCATCTCTGCCATGACCATCAATGCGGAGCGCCAGAAAGAGGTTGCTTTCTCCATTCCCTATTACCGCGCGGACATGGGCATCGCATTCAACAGAACTCTTCATACGATTACCGGTCCTGCCGACCTGGTAGGACTCACCGTGGGTGCTCAAGTTGGCACGACGGGCGAGGAAAGCGCCAAGATGATCGGCGGTGTGACGGTGAAGTCCTACCCCGACATCCAGCTGGCAATGAGTGACCTCAAGCTCGGCCGTATTGATGCTGTCGTGAATGATTATCCTGTGAGCGCGTACTATGCGAAAGAGTTTCCCGCGCTTTCCGTGATCTCCACAAGCAGTATGGCCGGCGTAGATCTCACCCAGTTTTACGGGATAGCCATGCACCTCCAGGACACGGAGCTGAAAGTCGCCATAGACAAGGCACTCAAGGAACTTGTTACCGACGGCACCTATGATGGCATCTACAGAAAGTGGTTCGGCTCAGACCCCTCCTTCCATCCTGGGGACATGGCAGAAAGCGCTTTCTAGCTGCCCCCTCCCGGTCAAGAGACAGCAATGTCCCGCCGAATTCGGCGGGACATTGCTGTACTATCAACACCTCGTTAGAATGCCGTTGTTACGTCGATATATCCCTTGCGCTGCGCCTGTCGGCTTCCAAAAGAAACGAGAATCGATCCCAGTACAAACAAAGCAATGGCAGAGATGGCAACGTTGGTTAGTAATCGACCCATCGACAGAGTGGACAAGAAGCTGGTCAGTGCCTGACCGGAAATGGCTCGGCGCATGAGCTCTATGTACGAACTCATGGGGACAAACTCTGCAAGCCTTGCAGCGGCGGCCGGCAGAGCCGTCGGGGGAAAGAGGGCGCCGCTGACGACAAGCATCCCGCCAAACAGAGCCTCCACCACATCGACATCCAATTTGACCGTCAGGAGAAAAACCGATGCTACACACATTCCCAGTCCCGCTGCCACCAGGTAGCCGAGCAGGAGACCGATGGTCAGATATCCCCATTGCATATGGAACGGGAGACCCAGGACCGGCACCAGCCAGCACATGTTGATCGCGATGCCGGCAAGGGCAATGAGGTAACGCGTTGCGGCTCGCCCGCACAGATACGTCCGGTAGGACGTTCCGGACAGGAAGATGTACTTAAGGGTCTGGTAGTGCTCCCGGTCATCATGCACGCTGTAGGCCATATCGAAAAAGACCATACTGAGCGAGTAATAGAGCGTCGTTCCATAAAGAGCATATGGCAATAATCCGGCGTTCTGTCCGAAGGCTCCGTACAGGATAAGAACGGCAAGGAAACTGCCCACAGGGTAGACGGCGACATACAAGAGCCATGCCCACTTGCGCGTCCAGTTACTCTCGATCTGCAGACCGATATACATCGACGCCAGAAATCCCTTCATCATTGCCACCTCAGCGTCAAGCGCGCATCACGTTTTGCCTTGTATTCGACAGCATGAAGAGCCCATGTACCGACGAACGCCAGTAGGATGCCCAGCGCCAGCAGGATGACGGCTTCCCATCGCCAATTCAGCAATCCTTCGGCAAATGACGGTATCAGGATCTGCCGCAGGGCATCCAGGCCGAGCGTCATCGGAATGAGAGCAGCGATCGCGGCAAGTCCCAGGCTGAGGTACCTGACCGGAAAGTACATGCCGGACAGCACGTTTGTCGGCTCCATGACGATATCCGCGGTACGCCATGCGTCGCGCCCATGATAGAGAAACAGGGATGACAAAGCAATACCAAGGCCATACATCGCCACCAGTGTCAGAAAAAACACGACGAGCGCCTGCGGAAGGTGGGCCACCGCAAACTTCACCCTGAATACCACGATCCCGAAAAACAAAACGGCAACGGCTCTCAATGATGTGTGTATGGCGCCGCCCACGGAAAGGCCGACAAGGAACGCAGGAAGGGGAGCTGGACTCACAAGCATGAGTTCCAGATTGCCCATTTCCTTTTCCCAGTACAGCTGCGTGGCGACCCCCCACAGGACATTCAGGAAAAAGGGGGTCATGAACCCGCCCAGGACGACCATCCCGCTGAACTCCGGCCCTTTACCCAACGTGCGGTATAAGTAGACAAACGTGCCCATGGTGAAGAAACCGCCTGCAACGCTGGCGATCACCCACGTGAGTTCGCGCATCTGTCCGAATATACGGACATAGGCGCGAGCATTCAATGTTCTAAGAAACAACAGCAGCTTCTTCTTCATCTTCAAACCTCTTGCCGACCATCTTGAGGAAGACATCTTCCAGAGTCGGTTCCAGCTTGCGCATGTACTCGACCGAAACGGATCGCTGTGCCAGTGATGCGATGAGGCGCGATATGTATCCCTCGCTGGTCAGGTGGACGATAAGCATGGGGCTGTTGGTGACCCTGTCCGCCGCGAGCGTGAAGTCGTTGCCGTCACCCAGCTCGGCAGCAATACTGTCGACCTGTTCCTGACTGATATGGTCTATCGTTATCTCATAGTGAGCTCTGTTGTCCAATCCCTGTTTCAACTGAGCGGGTGCGGCATTTGCAAGGATAAGCCCCCGGTTGATGATGGCCACGCGTGAGCATAGTTCATCCGCTTCTGCCATGTAGTGCGTCGTCAGGATCACAGCCCTTTCCGGCTGCTCCTGCACCCAGTCTCGTACGATGCCGCGTATGACAACACTGGCCTCGACATCGACACCGAGCGTCGGTTCATCCAGGAATAGAATCTTCGGGTCTGTCACCAAGCCCCGCACAAGGTTGACTTTCTGTCGCATGCCCGTAGACAGACGATTCATCTGCTGATGCCTGTCATCCCACATGCCGACCAGTCGCAGGTAATGCTCGATCCTGCCGCGGGCAACAGGTGTCTCCATGCCATAGAACTGACTGAACATCCAGAGCTGTTCCTCAACCCTGAGGACACCGTAGCCCGACGTCTCGCCCCCCGATATGAGGCTGATGAAGGGTCGCACACG
>JAKLHS010000052.1 GCA_022710025.1 Caldisericota bacterium
CAGTGATGACTTCACTCGTGCTTCATAGGAGCTCTTGTCACGCTGAAGTGTAGCTTGTTCGCGAATCCGGAGCATCTGCTCCTCATGGAGCGCGCTCTGAAGCCGATCTACTTCCAGCTGCAACCCACGCACTTTGTCACCAAGCAGATCCACCGTTTTTCCCATCGTGACCGTGTCGCTCTCGGTCTGAGTTTCGCCTTCTATCTCCTGCACGGGTTCGCCGGACTGCTGTGACGCCTGTTCTGCTGCATGCTCCTCGCCGACTGCGTTTCGTGTATCGTGTTCCCTCATATCCGCTCTCCGTTTTGTCGCTTGCCTTAATGCAGTCATGAGCGACCGGTCATCATGAATTAGCACTCACGATTGCAGACTGCTAATGCCTTCGTCATTGTAGTGGAAAGAACGGAGCTGTCAAGCATATAGGCTCGCCACAGTGTTGATTTCCAGACATGAACGACGATAATTGAAAAGACTTCAGACCCGGCGGAGGTTATGCATGTACACAGACGATATATCCCAGAAAGAACTCGCCAGCTTCATGGATTATACGCTTCTCAAACCAGAGGCTACCTCGGCGGAGATAGAGCAGCTCTGCGCAGAGGCAATCCGGTTTGAAACAGCAGCCGTGTGTGTCAATTCATCCATGGTGCCGACGGCGTCTGCAGCGCTCAAGGGAACGCGTGTACAGGTCGCGTCAGTAGTCGGCTTCCCATTGGGGGCTACCGACTCTCTGGCAAAAGCCCGTGAAACGGAGCTGGCTCTTCTTCACGGTGCCTCCGAGATCGATATGGTCATTCAGATTGGGTGGCTGATCGAGAGGAATTATCTTGGCGTCATCAAAGACATCGCCGCCGTCGTTTCGGCGGCAAGTGGCGCTCTTGTCAAGGTCATCATAGAAGCGTGCCTTCTGAATGACCAGGAGAAACGGCTGGCCTGCGCTCTCGCAGTGGGTGCCGGCGCCGGATTTGTGAAAACCAGCACCGGCTTCAGCAAATCGGGGGCTACTGAGGACGATGTGAGATTGATGCGTGAGACAGTCGGGGCATCCATCGGAGTGAAAGCGGCCGGGGGAATACGTGACCTCCATCGGGCTGTTGCCATGCTCAATGCCGGCGCTAACCGACTTGGCGTATCATCAGCTGCCGCCATCCTGACGGAGGCGAGAAAGTAGTCATACATGGTCTATCACTGGACGCTGGCGTCCGTGCTCAGGGCCTCGAGAACGGGTGAGAAAGATAAACGTCTCATGCTGTTCTCGCGAGAACTGGGCAAAGTGACGGCTGTCGCTCGGGGAACAGCAGTTCCTGAAGCCAAGTGGTCGAGTTCATTTGAGCCCTTCTCTCTCCTTCACCTGCGTTTATATGATCGATCCCGCTACTTCTCTGTCGTTGGTTCGGAGGAGCGGGTCGTCTATGTGGATATCGCCGCGCATCTGGACAAGTCGCTGAAAGGGATGATCTTGAACCAGCTCACAGAGTGCGTGCTTCAGCCGGCCTCTCCGGAGCCGGGAATGTTTGCCGCGTATGTGACTGCGCTTGCACGGATAAACGAAGCCAAAAGCGCTGCCGAACAGGACACGGCGTTCCTGCAGTACACTCTCGATGTCCTTCGCGAGCTGGGGTTCGGATTGACATCGCTTCGATGCGATCGATGCGGGACAATCCTCGCTGAGCAACCAAGTTTCTCGCTCACGGAGAATGCATTTCACTGTCAACGATGTCGTGATGAGGCAGATGTCACTCTCTCGCACCAGCTTGGCACATTCCTCCGAACCGGGACCGGTTCCCTGGATCGCCGGCAGGCTCACGCAGGCATAGCGCTGACCCTCAGGGTATTGAGAACGGCATCTCGAAGATTAGGCATTGGAACAACCTTCGAGCAGTTTGCTGAGAACGCTGCTACACTGTTCCGCGAGGAACATACAGGCCAAATGAAGGAGTCTCACGATGAACTTTGAGGATATGGTATTCAAACTGGAGCGATTCTGGGAAGAAGAGGGTTGTACGCGGTTGTTCCCCTATGATCAGGAAGTAGGCGCGGGAACGCTGAGCCCTTACACCTTTCTGCGTGTCCTTGGCACCAAGCCGTGGAAAGTCGTTTATGTGCAGCCATCCAGGCGTCCGGCAGACGGGCGGTACGGGGAAAATCCCAATCGTCTCTATATGCATCATCAACTGCAGGTCATTGTAAAACCCCCGACAATAGATATTCAGGATACCTACCTTCGAAGTCTCTACGCTCTCGGACTCAAACCTGCCGAGCACGACATTCGATTCGTCGAAGATAACTGGGAGACACCGGTCCTGGGTGCTGCCGGTGTCGGATGGGAAGTCTGGCTCGATGGCATGGAAGTGACACAATTCACGTACTTCCAGCAAGCAGGGGGGAAAGAGGTGCCGGTAGTCTCCGTTGAGATCACCTACGGATTGGAGCGGCTCGCCATGTTCGTGCAAGGCAAAAACAATGTGTACGACCTGGAATGGCATGATGGAGTCTCCTATGGCGACCTTCGTCAGCAAGTTGAGCGCGAAAACAGCGTGTACTCGTTCGATGAGGCAGATATCGAAACGCTCGTGGCCATGTTTGACCTTTGCGAACGCGAATCTCAGCGCATGATAGATCGTAAGCTCGTCACACCGGCGTACGAGTATCTCCTCAAGTGCTCGCACGTGTTCAATGTGCTTGATGCCCGTGGTACCGTGGGGGTGTCGCAGCGCATGGCCTACCTTGCCCGTGTGCGTCGTCTCGCCTACGGGTGTGCCAACCTCTCTTTGGAGGCAGAAACTCATGAATGATCTTCTCATCGAAATCTTGACCGAAGAACTCCCTGCCCGATTCGTTGACGATGCGCGTGAACAACTTGTGACCCATGTTCTGGAACACCTCGACGAAGCGTGCATCGCCCATGGAGCAGCACGCGGCATGTCTACCCCACGCAGGCTGGTGGCGCTGGTCAAGGAGGTAGCTGATGCAACCGAGCCGCGTACCGTCGATGTGAAGGGACCGCCAAGCACAGTAAGCTACGACGCAGAGGGAAAACCAACCGCAGCTATGCTCGGATTCTGCCGTGGGCAGGGTATCGACTCGTCAGCAGCATTCGAACAGGACGTCGCAGGCAGGAAATACATATATGTGCGTAAGACCCTGCCTGCCAGGGCGTCATCGGAGCTTATCGAGCAATTTCTCAGCCGTATCCCTCGAGAGATCGCGTTTCCCAAGTCCATGCACTGGGAGGAGTCCGGTTTCCAGTTTGCTCGCCCCATTCGCAGTTTGCTCTGTCTGTTTGGGAATACCGTCCTTAACTGGGAAATCGCCGGTGTTCACAGCGCAGCTACGACATATGGGCTTCGAATCGGCAAAACCAGGCCCATCACGATTCCGTCCCCGGAAGACTACGTACGCCGGCTTCGGGAAGCCTTCGTCGTCGCAGACCCCTTGGAGCGTCATCGTCTCATCGAGAAACAGGCAGAAAGACTCCTCCGACCGCTGGGGTTCAAAATGGGTCCGAATGCTGGAGATCTGATGAAGGAGGTCGTCAATCTGGTCGAGTATCCAACATGCTTCCTCGGCAGTCTTCCGGCGATTGCCTCAGAGCTTCCGGAAAGCGTTATCCGCTCCGTCCTCCAAGAACAGATGCATTCATTCATCCTGTATGACGGCGATGGCAACGTCGTACCGCATTTCCTCAGTGTCCGCAACGGGTTGAGCGACTTCATCGATATCGTCCGGCATGGCAACGAGAGCGTCGCCAACGCTCGACTGCAAGACGCAGCCTTCTTCCTTGCCGAGGATACGCGACAGCCGTTACAGGCGTATGCAAATCGCCTCGATACGCTCGTCTTCATGGACCGGCTTGGAACTATGGCAGACAAGACGCATCGCCTCGAAAGCCTGGCAGCCGTTGCCTCTACCTTCACGACGGTGACCCAACCAGAACAGGAAACTCTGTTGTCTGCAGCCAGACTGGCCAAAGCCGATTTAGCGACAAACATGGTCAAGGAATACACCTCGCTCCAGGGCGAGATCGGCAGCGTATACCTGACACGTCAGGGGCAAGCCCCAGATATCGCTTCTGCAGTGCGAGAACAGTATATGCCCCGCTCTCCTTCGGAGAGCGTTGCCTCTACTAGGGCAGGCAGGTTGCTCGGCATCATCGACAAGGTCGATCTTCTGGTCGGCATCCTTGGCACGGGATTCAACCCTTCTGGATCTGAAGACCCATACGGACTTCGAAGAGCAGGCAACGGCATCGTCCGCACAATCATGGAGGCGCAGGAACGCGTCGATATCGAGAGCTTGGTGGCAGCAGCCATAGAATGCTATCGGGCATCCCTTCCGCTTCCTGCATGTGAAGGGCTCCAGGAACGGGTTGTTGATTATCTCCAGAGCCGCGTTGTTCAGTATTTCAAGGAACGGCAGATGACGCGTGAATACGCTCCGTTCGAGCTGCTCCCTCTTGCGGAGCTGAGTTCAATCCCCGCACGCATGCACGCCCTGAATGACTTTGCCGGAAATACGCTACTGACACCACTCGCTGACAGCCACCGAAGGATTCAGAACATCACACGGGAATTGCTCCCGGCACGGTCGCTGCCATCCGATCTGTTGTTGACCGAACCCGAGGAATACGCTCTTCGTCAGGCAGCAGAGGGAGCATTCCCAATCGTTGAGCTGTCTCTGAAGCACGGAGATTATGCTCAAGCTATCAGGACATGCGAGGGGCTTGCCGGACCGGTGACATCGTTCTTCGACCGCATCCTGGTCATGGCAACCGACGACCGCGTCAAAAGCGCACGTTTGTTGCTTTTGTGCTTTGTCAAGTATATACTTGGTTCTGTCTGCGATTTCTCGAAGCTGACGTAGCAAGAAGGGTTAACAGGAGGACACATGGATCAGAAAAAGTACGTGT
>JAKLHS010000053.1 GCA_022710025.1 Caldisericota bacterium
CAGCCCGAAATCTTTTCCCGCGCTCAGACCGCTTTCATGCTCCAGCGTCCGGCAGACGAGTCCGCGTGTCGTTCCTACAGGAACGGTCGAGCGGCAGATGACGAGATCCCCCTTCTTTAGCAGCTTGCCAAGATCGATACACGCGCTTGTCAGCATGTCCATGTTCAAATGCCATTGGTCATCAATGGGGATGCCGACGGTAATGATATATGTCGAAATATCGCGGGGCAGATCGTTAAACCGGCTCACCACCGTCAACCTTCCATCTGCCAGACATACCCGCAAGATGTCGTTGACGGGGGTACCGTCAAAATCTTCCCGCATGCCAAGTGAAGTGGACTGGATAGATGCGATACGATCAGCATCGACATCTACGCCCGCCACCGTGAATCCCTGCAGCGCATACGTCAGCGCAAGTGGAAGTCCCACATAGCCAAGACCGATGATTGCCACTTTCTTTTCCATGATTTCCTCCGTACCTACGTCTTGATGAGACGAATCGCTTCCAGGGCGCGATCAAACTCCTGAAGGCGATAAGACCAGTCAAAGCGACGCGATGATTCTATGCGCCATCGACGTGCTTCCAAGCTGTCGCCGGCCATGCTCTGCGCGACCGCTTCGACAAATTCCTCAACTGTCGACGCCATCCGGACCGTGTCATCGTTGAAGACTCCTAGGGCGTTGATGCGAGAGGATACGACCGGCAGACCAGCAGAGCTGTATTCATAGAACTTGAGGGGATCGATGCCAGCAGTCAGTGGACACTCCCGGAATGGGATCAAAGCCACGTCGTAATGTCCGGCCAGCCGTGCTATTGCAGTCTGAGGAGCGTTTCCGCAGAATACGATGTTCGTGCATGTAGCCAATTCCTGTCGGACAGAGGGTGTAGCGTCTCCATAGCAGTCTATCGTCCATTCCGGGTATTGCTTGGCAACAGCGGAAACAAGCTGTGTATCAAACCACTCCCGCATAGCGCCGACATAGAGGAATTTCCGCTGGCGTTGCAGCGCAGACTGGGAAGCAAGCCACGCGATGGCGGGTTCTGCAAACAGGCGGTGGTCTACGCCGTTCTGGATCAGGCTTGTTTTTGCCTCGAAAGAATGAAACTTGCCCGCAATGGTCTCGTTGGTCGCCATGATACCAGAGGCAAGTTGTGCTGTGCGCATCTCTAGTCGATTGACCGTATCCCTGTTGATGAACCCCGGATACGCACTGTGATCGTCGACGCAATCATAAAGGGCGGGAGCGCCAATGAGCTCTAGAGCTCGCGGAACGAACGGCATATACGTCAGCACCAATCCAGCATCTTGAACCCAGGATCCCGGAAGATTACAGAGCCACCGATAATATACTGCCGCGTCATGATCCGCTATGCGTTCATATTGTTTGAAAAAGGGGAGCCACGGCGACGGGGAGGCCGTCCACAAGCCGTCTCCCTGATTCACGATGCCAGCCTTCCATCTGCTGAGCTTCTGCCGTTGCCCAGGACGCGCTGCCGCAAGGATGGTCACAGGGGCTTCGACGTACAGAACCTCAAATCCTCGCGAGACAAGGTGCTGCGCAAACCTCTGCTTGCGGCTAGGGAACGAGAGATAGTTGTTCGTGCTGAGGACGATAGCTTTCACTTCGCAGCCTCCGGAAGAGCGCCCAGGCCAAACAGCGTCCACAACAGAAGAGCGATCGCCCATGAATCGAGCAGGTTATCTGTAAACATGTTCAGTAACAACGCAAGCAAACCGATCGAGGTATAGAGCCACAGCGTCTCTCGGGAACGAAAGAAGCGTACAGCTACGTTCGCAAATGCGCTCGCCATCCATCCTACAAAGGTACAGAAGCCAATGATCCCGGTCTCCGCTAAAACACGGATCCAGACAGAGTCCATGGACGTAGCACCGAAGAAGCCGTATTTCTGAGCAGCCGATCCGCCAAAGGTACCGAGCCCACTGCCAAGCAAGGGATGGTCCAGAGTGTTTACAAAAGCTTGCCGCCATCGATACAGACGGCCCAGGTTGTTGCTTTTGTCCAGATATGAAGAGCTGAGCAGATTCGTCATGCGCAGGCGGAAGGTAGGCACGACGGCGAGCACAACAGAGCCACCGGCCGCGAAGGCCACCGCAAACAGCGGCCGCACCATGAGCAGGCCTGTTAGAAAAGATGCTCCGGCGCATAGCCATGCAGCGCGCGTCAGGGTGAGAAGGAACCCGGTTCCCATCATCAAAACACACGCAACGGCAAGGAGTTTGCGATAGCGGGGTCGGTCCCCTGTTATGGACCAGATACCCAATGGCAGCACCATTTCCAAATAGGCGGCAAGCACGTTGGGACTTCCGAATAGCGAGAACGCTCGCGTACTGATGACACCGCTTTCGGTATCTTTGTCCAGCCAACGAGCGGGAACAGGCACTTTCATCACATACTGAATCACACCGATGGCAGCGACGATCGAGGCACATAGAACAAGGTGCGGAACCAGATCCCGCAGCATTTTCGTAGCATCCTCGTCAGCAAGAAGAGCGATGATCACAAACGCGATGAACGGCTCAAACGCGAGACGGGCCTCGTGAATGTAAGCCCCGACATAGTAAGTATTGACGGCGAAACTCCCGAGTGTTGCGGCCAGATACAGCAAACCTGTCAGAACAACCGAATCAGACAACAATTTCAGGACTCGCCTCCAACCAAGTACGACAGCGATTCCCAGAAACGTGATCAAAACGACTTCTTCCCACAAGCTGGCAAGCGGGATTCCGAAACTACGGATCAACCAGTTGAGAAGAGGATAGTAGGCAACGATCAGCAGGAAGGCCTGGATCGCAAAGTGCCGCCAGCGAACCCGGTTCATGCAAGTCCTACGGGAGCTCGGTGACCGTCAGTATGCGCGTCCAGACCTTCCACAGGTCCCCGTAAATGGCAACATTCGCTCCAGCCAGTATCTTGTCACGCCCATAAATATATGCCCACGAGACCTTGCGGTCCATTGATTGTGCTGTAATCGTAACATCCTTGAGGACAGGGTGCGGAGTGACGATAGCCGCTCCTTCACTGTTGTAGGCTGTCTCCTGCGCAGGTTGGACATTGACGTCCGTGATCGTGAAACATTTCCGGCCATTTTCATCAAACAGCGCAGACCCGACACGTATTTGATTTGCTGTTTCCGGCCGAATCTCATACGCGAGAAAGACGGCTTCGATGCGTTTCCCGCTGAGCTCTGCTGAACCGGACGCAGGCCGTGTCAACTTAAATGCCACGACAATGACCGCCATGATGACAACGATAAGAACTGCCCCGACGACCCACTTGTTTTTCATCTTGTATGACCTCCTTGTGCCAGTTCGCCCCTGCGATTGTGCATTCCATCGAAGATCCCCTTGATAAAGCAGCCCAGAAACGCACGACGATTATTGTACAGGAGAACGATGGTTAAGAAACGCCGAACTGAGAAGATTGGCATGAACACAAGGGCAAAGCGTATCGTGGAAAGCATACTGCGTTGAGTCAAGATGCAATTGCGGGTGCCGTAATAAAGACGTTCGGGCTTGTCGGCAAGAACCGTAAAAGACCTTCCCAGGAAGTGCGCAGTCCGTCGGCTGGCCATGGGATGGCGAAGCCGACTAGCCGTTATGCTTTGCCCGCAAAAACCAGCACGTGTGGCACGCAACGTGAATTCGGTGTCATCATACCAGCCGTAGAGGGAAGCATCAAATACCCCGATTTCTCGAAGCAGCGTCGCCGAGATGAAGAGACCGGCCATGCCGCATGCATCGAATGCAAATCGCTCCTGGGAGTAAGATTCCCTTGGAATAGGCTTCAAAAGCCCCGAGTAACGGCTGTATGTGAATGCATTGTAGAATGGTCGTTCTACATGCTCGCTTTCAACACAGATCGACCGGAAGAACGTTCTGGATACGGGTTGCTTTGCCTGTGCTGTCAGCAGAGAAGAAAGCGCATCAGACTCGGCCTGAGCGTCATCATCAACCATCCATATCCAGTCGGCTCCTAGATCCAGAGCTTGCCGCTGCCCACATGCTGCCCCACCTGCCGGCCCCATATTGTGGTTCAGGCGCACAACATGTACCCACGCACCATACGTCTCTGGAGGCGAGAGGGGGCATACCGATCCATTGTCGACGACAACGGCATGGTCGGGCCTGCGGGAGCTGTTCCATAAGCTTTCAAGGCAAGCTTTCAGTACCAGAGGACGGTCGATCGTGACAACGACCGCGATGATGTTCACGCCTGCTCGCCCACCTGCGACGCGTAGATCCACCTGGCCATCAGATTCCTCTAGCAGCTCGTCGCATGATCCGGGAATGCCGGCACGTATCTGCGCTCTAAGGTGCTAATTGCCCGAAAGAGTCGGGGCAAAGAGCGGTGCTATCTTAGATACAAGGGCCTGAGTATCCGGGATGACGTAAGAAACACCACTAACATCCCCAGGGATCCCGGGAAACGCCACTGTGGTGACATCCTCATCTGTTGTATCCTTGAACGTAAGACCGATGCGCAACAAATCGTTGGGGAGAAGATCCGTCGTAACAGCATCTTCCACTGCACGAATGATCGGGGGAAGCTTCCATACGGTCCTGAGAGATGTCGTCTGAGCAACGATAGCTTTCAAAAGAGCTTTCTGCCTGACAACCCGGCCGTATTCCTGCCCGTTCCATGAACCAAAGTCGCCGATTGCGTCATGCCGGAAACGAGCATAAGCAAGTGCGGTTGCACCATCCATGTGCTGAACACCGGCTTTGAGGTTGATAAGTGTATCGGAAGATTTGTAATACATAGGTTTCTCGACATTGATCGTGACACCGCCCAGAGCATCGATCACTTTTTCGAATCCTTCGAAGTTCGCCTTGGCATAGTAGTTTACCGTAATACCAGGAAGGAGCT
>JAKLHS010000054.1 GCA_022710025.1 Caldisericota bacterium
GATTCGATAACGATATCGATGCCGAGTTCTTGCCATGGGAGAGCCGTGGGATCCTTTTCGCGGAAAACCCTGATTTCGTGGCCGTCAACCTTTATGATGCCCTCATTCCCGCGTATATCGACGTCCCAGGTGCCATAATTGGAGTCATACTTGAGGAGATGTGCCAGTGTTGCCTCATCCGCGACGTCATTTGCCGCAACGACCGTGATTTCAGGATAGCGCGTCACAAGATGCTTCAGTACCTGGCGGCCAACTCGGCCAAGCCCATTGATAGCGATCTTTGCCATACGTTCCTCCATAGATGAATCGACCGTCTCCGTGGCACAGAGACGGTATCATAGGAATATGATACGCAAATGACCCCAAAAGAAAACGAGAGGCGCTTACCGCTGCCTGAAATAGCGCGCCGGGACACCCAGTGATAACCTGTATTTCGCGACCGTCCGCCTGCTGATCCTGATCCCCGATGTAGCGATGCGCTCTGCAATCTCTCTGTCGCTGAGCGGTTTCCCGTCAACCTGAGAAGCCAGGAGAAGCGTGATTGCCTGTCGGGCGGCATCGCTCTTTGTCTCCCATTGATCCATGACGAGCATCCTCAATCGCATCGTGCCTCGTGGTGTCTGGACGTACTTGCCGCGAAGAGCTCGAACCATGGTCGTTCTGGAGATGCCCGTTGCTTGCATCAGCTTCTCCACCGGCACCCGACGGGGTGCATCCGCTTCTCTTGAGAGATATGGGGCGAGCAGGTCGATCAGCGCATTGCCAAGTTTCGTCAATGCAATGGTCCGCTCGGCGATGGCATTGTCAATCCAGCGGACGACTCCTGCTTCACGCGCAGCCCGTTTTCTAAGATCGGGGTCTTCCAGCGAACCCAGGACGGCGCCGTCCATTCCGAGGGTCCAGGAAGGAAGAGGAACTGAGCAGGTGAGTCGTCCGCTGGAACCATCCACTTCAATGACGATATCAGGAATGATGGCGCGGGGTCGTTCCGGCATCAACCGCCGCAAGGGTTCAGGGTCGATGACGGTCAGCACTTGCTGCAAGGTCATAGTGTCAGTCGACATATGCATCTTCGACAGACATGCACGGATCACGCCGGGCGACACCGACCGACTGTGTGCTCGCAGGATTCTTGCACACTCTGTGACGGAAATGGCTGGCAGGACTCTCGATATCTGCAGCGCGATGGCGTGCGACGCATCAACGGCCCCTAGACCGGCCGGTTCCAGCGTATTTATCGCTTTCAAAACTCGTCGTACGGCAGCTGGATCCAGTCCAGTCGATGTCGCGTAGTTGCGCGCCGTCTTGGGGAAAAACCCGCGATCATCGAGGTCCGATGCGACATAGCGGGCAGTCTCAATGTCGCGTTCATCAACGAGATTGCGATCGATGAGCTCATTGACGATCACATCAGCCGACGTCTCCTCCTGCTCGTCGACGAAGTTGTCCAGATCTCCTTTCCAGACACTCTCAGCGGCATCGTGGAGGGGCCGTTTCTCCACAAGCAAGCTGTTCGCCGCAAACCGATCAATAAGTGCGTCGAAACCATAGAGGGGTTGTTGCAGGACAAGGGCACGTGTCGCAAGATATGACCTTTGTCTAAGGTTGAGCTGCTGGCGCTGTTTTTGGCTAGTGCGCATCGCGTATCACCTTTTGAATGTGATAGTGGATAGCGCTCTTCGAAAGCTTACCGGGAATCTTGTCGACGAGCCGGGACAAGGGCAAGGAGGGATATTTGAGTCGTATCTGTACTACCTGATGTGTCCGCTGAGAAAGCTGCGAACGGTCTATGCGTTCATAGGCCTGCCGCAGCGTTTCCATGGCGAGTGTCTCGCGTTGCAGGTTGCTGAGTTCGGCATTCACGGTACGGTTGATCTGGTTGTCTATGTCGCGTTCAAGTTGAAGTTCCTCAAGCGACATCAGGGAACTGCTGGCGCCCCAGCAAGCCAGAAGCGATATGATGTCCGCTCGGGATTTCACATAGGTGATTTCCGCCGATCTTCTTCGTTCCCACCCATGACTCACGTGCAGAGCAGAGAGGGAGCGGTCCACGAGGCGATGCCCTACGGGAAGAGAGCACGAGAATTCCAAGTGCGTACCGTCCGGAGCCGCATACCCCGAGATCAGGAAGAACCCCTTTGTGAACGCTGATGCGGAGCGTTTGCCTCTGAGGCGCTTTTCGAGGATGGATGGTTCAAGAGGCGATGCGCCGGGAAAGAGTTGAGAAACCTGAGAAGGAGACAGTTCAATGGTAAAGCTCAGCAGTCGTCCAGCTCTTGCCAGCGTAGCCTGCCCGGATTGCCATTTGGAAAGCGTTCGTGCGGAGAGAGATAGGACATAGCGCATAATAGCTGGGCTCTTGGAGGCAAATGAAATAGATAACGCGCCACCATGGCGAAGGACCAGTGAACTTCCGCCATACACGGAGCCGGCAAGCTCCAACCATGGATCCAGCGGTTCAAGTCCCGCCAGTTCTTGTTTGAGATACTCTGCTCCCATCTGGTCTAGAGCCCCATAAGCGATCTCAGGACAACGCGCAGTTTGGCAGGATCGTGCCGGATCAGCCCATCATCGGTCGAGCAGATGTCTGCTTCGACGATTCTGGGATGTATGGTTCTTTGCATGTCGTTGATCACCGGCTGGACACCCGCAGCGGCATACCGGCCCATGGTTTCGAGCGGGATGGCCGTGTTGCTGAGCAGAACAGCATCGATGCTGGAATGTCCGAGAACTTCCTGAACCTTGTGAAGATGCATGCCGGCAGTATAACCGTCGGTCTCTCCCCGTTCCGTCATGGCATTCACGACGAGGATGCGTGTGGCATTCGATCGTGTGATAGTGTCTGCGGTAGCCTCTATGGACAGTGGTGGAATCAGGCTTGTGAACAACGACCCAGGACCTATGACAATGTAATCCGCCTGCGAAATTGCCTCAAGCGCCGGCACGTATGGTTTAGCGTCCGACGGCATAATCTCAATGCTCTCGATAACTTTGTGTTGTAGCGGAATCTGACTCTCTCCGGCAATAGTTGTACCGTCAGTGAAGTGTGCTCGCAGCGAGATGTTGTCAAGCGACATTGGCAAAACGCGGCCTGGAAGCTGCATGATGTCAGACAGCTCCTGCACTGCGTCGCCGAAGTCTCCCTTGATATCGGTAAGTGCGGCAATGAGGAGGTTGCCTATGTTGTGCCCTCCAATGCCTGCAAGATTGTCTGGGAAGCGGTATGCAAGAAGCCGCGCACTCCTTGTCGTCTCGCCGGCCATGGCGATCAGGGCGTTGCGGAAGTCGCCGGGGGGAAGCATCCCTGTGGCTTCCCGCAATCTGCCCGTGCTGCCTCCGCTGTCAGCCATCGTGACAATGGTGGTGAGCTTAACGTTTTCGGTCCTGAGCGACTGTATGATGGGCTTGATACCGGTACCGCCGCCGATGACGACGACTCGTGGGAGGGAACCGGCTTTTCGGTACCGATACACCGTGCGTGCGATGGATTCGCGCGACGGAGTGCCTGTGCAGGCGGTCAGAACGGAGCGTATGAGCAGCTGTATGGAAAATCCGATGATGCAAACGGCGGCGATTGCCAAAACACAGAGCATCATGACTAGCGCCGCGGACGTTCCTGGCTCCGGTAGCAGCTCTTCGAGGACACGATGGAGCGCGGCGATCAGCGGTGTGCTGTATGCCGATCCTCCCAGCTCGATGATTGCTACCAGTGCCCATACCAAGAGCAGGATACCGACGGCGAGCAGCACCACGTACCGCTTGATGCGAATGCCGGGAACAAACCAATACCAGAAGGCTTGTGGACGTCGCTTCACTTCTGGATATCCCGGTGGAATACGCGTACAGCCCTTGTCTGAAGCTGCAGATGATGATACAGCATATTCGCGATGACAACCGATCGATGCCTGCCGCCGGTACACCCGATTCCGACGGTCAGGTAGCTTTTGCCCTCGTGCTGGAAGTGCGGCAGCAAGAAATCAATGAAATCAACGAGATGGACGACAAACAGCTTGGCATATGGCTCGCGAAGTACATATCGGATGACTTCTCTGTCAAGGCCTGTGCGGCTAGCGAGGCGATCGTCGTAATATGGGTTAGGAAGGAATCGAACATCGAACAGAAGGTCAAGATCCATAGGGAGACCGTTTTTGTAGCCGAACGATACGACATTGACAGAAAGAGCCTGTGATTGCTGTGTTCCGAGAATAACCTCCCGGACTCTCTCCTTGAGCTCGTTGAGTGTCAGATCGGTTGTGTCGATGATGACGTCGGCCAGCTCACGCACCTCTGTCAGGAGATTACGCTCCTTCTGGATGCTCTCGGAGACGGTGCCGCCAGGAAGCGGATGGCGTCTGCGCGTTTCAGAAAACCTGTTTACAAGCGTTCTTGATGATGCCTCAAGGAAGATCACGCGAGGACGTACGTCCCGCGATGCAAGTCGCTGAAGCATTGATCGGAATTGCGTTTTGAACCCTGAACTACGTACGTCAAGAGCAACAGCTACCTTGCTGATCTTTCCGTCCGTCTGAGACGCCAAGTCCAGAAACAGGCCCATGAGGGAAATAGGCAGATTATCCATGGCATAGTACCCAAGGTCTTCCAGAAAGCCCATGGCCTTGGTTTTGCCTGCACCGCTCAAGCCCGTGATGATCACGAGATCCAGGCTGGACACTGTTCCCACGTTCGCCTCCTCTGTCGGTTGGGCATGATGCTGCGCAGTCTCATAGCCATACAGTGGCGGAGGGGAGAGGGTTCGAACCTCCGAAGGCGTTAACCTTGCCGCATTTCAAGTGCGGTGCCATCAACCGCTCGGCCACCCCTCCAAACCCTGACACAAGTCTAAAGCACAATTCCCGGTTGTCA
>JAKLHS010000055.1 GCA_022710025.1 Caldisericota bacterium
TTGCGCTTGGGCCAGGTCGAAAATCTCCTGCATCGTCGCGACCCTGAACTTGCCGTTATTCTCCTGGGGCCGCTCGGGGTCCGTGATCACGGCGCCCAGCGTCTTGATCTCCGCCAGGGTGAAATCATGGGCGAACCAGCCCGTTTGCTTCTCGCCATCCACGGGCCAGTCTGTGCGCTTGCGGCCCGCAAATTCAGGCTTGGAGGCCACGTCGGTGCTTGTCGCGAGGTTTGGGTCGTGGCGTGCGATCAGCACCCCGTCCTTGGTCGAGATAAAATCGGGCTCGATCACGTCGGCGCCCTGATCGATGGCCAGTTGATAGGCCTCCAGCGTGTGCTCGGGCAGATAGCCCGAAGCGCCGCGGTGCCCGATGATCAGCGGGGACTTGCCGTCAAGCGTCGGAATGGATTTGTCGGTTCGAGCCATGGCAGAGGCACCTGTCATTGCGGAATCGCCGGTCATGCCGATCTCAGGGAAGCCGATTACGAGCGTCAGGGGGAGCACGAAAACAAGCACTGGCAAGACGCGGCACACGTTCAACCGATGGTACATCGTATCCTCCAGAGTTCAGGCGGTCAGGGACCTTCCCCCTCAAGCGCACGGGGGGCAGGTCTTGGATTATAAGTTCGTGTCTTATCTTTGCAAGTGCAAGACGGCAATGTGCGTCATATCCTGGCTGGCAATGTGAATAACTGATAGATCAAGACCTGACCCCCATTGCCCCCTCAGTCGCTCTACTTAGTCCGCAGGTCTTGACACGATGAACGGCAGAAGGGACTCGCAGATCGTCCTCTGCAGTTCGCCGTCCTTGGTACGTTCCTCCAGAAGCACCTTGAGTCTTTCGTTTCTTTCTTCGACATGCCGTCTGTAGTTCTTCGCAACGTGTCTGCATTCCTCTTCTTCATGAGGAATCCGCACGACACCGGTTCTACCGGATTCGGCAATCAAAGCGACAAGTTCGGATTGGGTTGCGTTACGTGTCTTGACAAAGGCAACGCTTTTCCTGCCTTTGGTGAACCTGACGCCGCTCCCGTCGACTAGGTCTTCTATGCAGTTTGGCACCCCTTCCAGTGGAATTTCGACTGTGTCGAACGGCTTCGCTCTGTCGAAAAAATCCGAATCGTACGTCTTCAGCAGGCCCGGATGCTCCTTTTTTATCTGACCGAAGATCTGGACCGCCATGTCTTTAGGCCGCAGTGGGCGCTTCCGGCTCTGCTGCTGCTTGTTGACGAGCGCCTTTTCCTCTTTCTGCCTCGTCTGCTCGAAGAAGTCCTTCAGGTACCGATGAAGCTCATTCAGCAGAGTCTGCTTGTATTGAGCTGGCCCGGACATCATCAGGTCCAGAACCGCGGCATCGAGCTTCCAACGGTCCGGCATGTCCAGTTCGGATTCATCCGACAAAGCGGCGAGCTTCCAATCCTGCCCCTTGTTACGGTACGCCATTTCGCGAAGACGGCGTTCCGACAGAAGCTGCAGGACTTTCCTTCCCTTCATATTCCGGAAGGCAGAGACGATCCGACCGCGGACCTGCTGACTGCATTTCCTGGGATCAGGGATCAGCATCCTCTCGATGTCGACGATTTCGGTCTTCAGGTTGCCCTCCACGCCGACGGGCCTGCCATACTGATACTTCGAAAGAATCACGAAGCTGGAGTTGAGTATGCCAGCGAGCAGTTCCGGTTCCACTCCCTTCTTCGGGCGGATTCCGTGGAGATTATAGTTGTTCTGCACCTGGAGTTCGTTGATCGGCACCACGTGCTTGTACTGCTGCGCCTTGGGCCACAGCAGCAGCCCCTTGTCGAGTCCAGACAAGTCGTACCACGGCCTTTTATCCGTCGCACGGCTTGCGCAGGCCGTCGCCTTGTGCCACCCCTGCTGCTCCCCCCACGCAATATAGTCCCCCGCGTACGTGCCCTGCAGCTCATCTTTCGGCCTGCCTATTACGATGATCTTTCTTCCTAGGCGCTCGGACGCGACGGTAAAACCGTCCACTTCATTAAGGGCGTGTACTTCGGGTGCAAGATACTTCGACTCGATGGGCCTGATGATCTCCCGGTCGTCCCCGCACAAGACCAGGCTGATTCTCCCACTATCGACATCCTTGCGAGGAACTCCGTATTCCTCCATGAATTCTTTTCCGTCGGCGAACTTATCCAGACAGTCCCGGCTGCAGTCGACAGGAAGAAAATAGTCGTCCTTTCCGCTGAGTACTCCTGACGAGATATCGGCAATTTCGCCGAGAGAGGTGAGATTGTCTTTGCATCTTTCAGTTATCTCAAACCACATGTCGGGGGCACGCAAGTGGATACCCCATTTTCCTCCCTTGTAGTCGGGCCATCCGCCGTCCATCATCAGCGCGCCCTGGGAGACGAGACGGATGCGGTAGTTTTCGTTAGTTTTGTCCTCTTCAGTCGAAAGCACCTCGTCTCTGAAGGCGTCTGACGTCTCAACGGCCCCCATCGTCGTACCGTCGTGCGCGACGACATCGCGTAGCGGGCGGCGCAGTTGCACGAAGCGCACCGTATTCGTCCTGCGTGCCGACTCATCCTTGTCCCGTTGGAGAATCGTAACAGCTGTCTGCACGCGTGCGCCGACGAACCACGGCTCGTCCGTGCTCTCAATTACCGCGATGACTCTGAAGTTTTCAAGAATCCACTTCTGTAAGCTGAAACCGTACCCGACGTCCAACCACTGGCTCGAAGTCAGAAAGCAGAGATATCCATCGTCCTTGAGGAACGACGCGGCGTGAGGCCAGAAGTAGCAGTGCATGTCGCTCCGTGCAGAGAGCTTTGCGGTCTCTTCTTCGGCGACCAGTTCCAGCATCTTTTCCTTTTGACGCTGCGCAATGTCCTGCGTCCGCACATAGGGAGGGTTCCCCACGACTGCATCAAGAAGATCAATCTCGACATCCCGATGCTGGATTTTGCCCAGACCCCTGGAGATCACTTTCTTGGGAAGCTTGAGGAATGCCTTTCCAGCCTTCACATCGAAAAAGTCGCTCCGCGCGATCTGAGGGTAGTTCTCCTCGTCGATGAGATTCCTGGTCGCCAGATTGATCGTCGTCAGGTGAGTGGCAAACGGATCGACGTCGACCCCGTAGAGGTCCTTGAGTATCCGGCTATGCGAAAGGCTAGGAATCAAAGCCCGCTTCCTCGCATATGCCCTGACTAGAAAAGTTCCGCCTCCGGCGGCCGGATCCATGAGCTTCTCGTTGCCGTCCCTAATGCAGAAGCTGTTGATCAGGTCGACGACTTCCGCACGCGTGTAGAACTGGCCGAACTTGTGCCTTTCTTTTCCCGATATCAACTGCTCGAACAGGGTCCCGATGATCTCGTAGTCAAGTTTCGAGAAGTCGAAATCATGTATCTGCGTGATGAGTGTCCGCCAGTAGACGACAGCGCTGTCCGAGTAGAATGGGATGCGGCTTCCAACGGAGTGGTGGTCTTCGCCGAATACGGTTTCGTAATCCCTCGTAGCCTTTTTCGCTTCCTCAAAATAGCCGATGAGATGGTTATGCAACGCTTCGCCAGTGTCGATGTAAAGCGGAACGCTTATCTTGTCGAGCTTCTCGCCGTAGCGTTTTAGGAGAGCTTCATAGAAGACAATCCTCAGCATCAGGGAATAGCATGCGTACTTGGAGGCGCGCTCGAGCAGTTCGCGGACACCCTCTGGATCTGTGCGGATGAGCCAGCCTTGGTCTTCCCTCATCCATCGTTCGATGCCTACCCTCAGCTTCGGATTCTGATGCCGCTTGTGCATCTCGGCGATGCTGAGCTGTATCGGCTGTCGCAGCGTGGATTCAAGGATCTCGATGAACTTCTCGTCCGGCGGTTTCGTGCCGATCTTCGTCGTCCCCTTCAAAATCCTTGCATATTCCCGCAGAAATTCGGGAAGCCACGACTTTATCGCCTGCTCAGTCATGGGAAGAGCGAGATGATCTTCGGAGTGGACCTCCGTCACGTCCCACGTGCGGTAGTTTCTCTGCAGAAATGACTCCTTTGACGATTCCGTATCCCACAGGACAAATTCATTGACATTCCATGTGAAAAAGGAGGGGGTGTCGGCGTCTATCGCCTTTCTGCGTGCGTCGTTGACAAGTGCGGAGCTAAATGGGCTTCCGCCGTCCTTCTGATAGGGAAGCTTCACCTCGCCGGTGAGAACAATTCTGTGGTTCTTGTCCAACAGGGACAGGTCCCTGCGCTTGAGCGATCCCTTACGATGCATCTCGCACTTAGCCGCAGAGAAGGGAAGACCGGGTTCCTGATGGATGATTTCGTTTATCCATGAAGAAACGCCGGAGGTAAACTCAAGCTCATTCATCCGTCTTTTCCACCTATAATCTTGTCAGCATTTCTAGAGCAATTGGGGGGCAGGTCTTAAACTATAAATTCTCTTCTTATCTTTGTATGTGCAAGGCAGCAACGTGAGTCATAGCCTGTCTAGCTCTGTGATGAACTGATGGGTAATGACGTGACCCCCTTTGCCAGTTTCAAGCGTAAAGATTTGACGCAATTCTCACCTCAATGATTAACTTTGACTCAATCTTATCTCGTTATTACATGCATAGCTGAATCTCATCTTCCTTGAACCAACCCTCTCTTATCACATGATTTCTCACCTGTTCTGGGTTGGATGTGTAAGCAACAAGGGCTAGACTGTCTTCAGCGCGGCTGCATGTGACATAGAAGAGCCGTCTTGTGCGATCGATTGAAGTCTCCTGCGCTGGATCTTTCTTCCTAGAATCTTCCTTTGCCCCAAATAGTTTGTCGTAAGAAAACATGAATCCTCTGGCTTCTGAGTCATCCATA
>JAKLHS010000056.1 GCA_022710025.1 Caldisericota bacterium
GATATCACACGGGATGAGTTTCACGCTCGCCTGGCGGCGGGCGCTTCCGCGGCGACTACCCAGCCTTCGCCGGACGATTTTGCGACTGTGTACCGGTCGATCTTCGACAAGGACCCAGGTGGTGACATCATATCGATCCACATCAGCTCGCGCATGTCGGGAACACTCAACGCGGCGCTTACGGGACGCAATCTCCTGAACACGGTGCACGTGCAGTTTGTGGACACATGGAGTGCCGGCTTGGGAGTAGGGTTCCCGGTCATGAAAGCCGTCGAGCTGACGGACGCTGGGGCGCCTCTGTGGAAGATCATTGCGGAGACGCAGTCGCTTTGCCTGCGTACGCATGCCTACTTCGTTCTGGAGACTCTCACCTACCTTCAGCGTGGTGGTCGCATCGGCAGGGCTGCCGCGATCGCCGCCGGCATCCTCAAGATCAAACCTGTCCTCACATACAAGGAAGGAGTGACAGACGTCGTTGATCGCCCACGCACGAAGAAGGTGGCGCTGGAGCGCCTGTGGGCAATCATCGACAAACATATGCGAAAAGGGGTCGAATACGTGGGCTTGCACTATGCCGCCAATCGGCAGGAGCTCGAATCATTCCAACGTGACTTCACAGCCAGATATAACATTCCCAGCGTTCTGACCCAGTTGAGCCCCGTAGTGGGGACGTATTCGGGACCCGATATGATCGGTTGCGCCCTTTGCGAACAGAAACCGCGCCAGTCGGAGGAAGCGACGGCATGATCTATGCTCTCGCGTTATTCTGTGACTGGGTGGGATGGAAACGATGTTCCTCGATGCTTTTCTCCAGGGCGCCACGCTCTGATTATGCAGCTTGGTGGGGTGCAGTCCAGTTTCTCCAGAACAACAAGGAAGACGATGCGCTGAAGCTCCTCGAATCCGTCCACCAGGCACACCCGGAATGGAAACGTGCCAAGCGACTTCTGGCTACCGTCTACCTGCGACGGGATCCGGAAAAGGCGGTCCGATTGTATACTCCGCCGATGGGGATCTGGGAAGAAGTTTTCCTGGGTGACTTTCTGGTATTCTTCCTGAACAGGAAAGAGGAAGGGCTGGCTTGGTGGCAACGGGCATACGAGCACATCGACTGGCGTAGCGCGCGCGAACAGGACAACCCGGCACGGCTCCTTCTGAAGAGGATGTACCGGTTTACCGGTGACAAGGTTTTGCTCGAGCGATTCGCAGAGCTCGATACCGACAACTTTCGCCAGCAGGAGATTATCGATTATGCCGAACTCCTTGCTGGGCGAGGTGAGCGTGACAAAGCACGCGAGATGCTCGACCGGGGGTTTTACATCTATCGCGACGATGCCCGGCTGTCGGCATGCTGGGCCAGGCTCGGGTTGGGAGATATGCCGCCCTATCGCGGGAAGAAGTGTGTCGATGGTCCTGTGCGCCACAATATTTCTACAGGGCTGCTTACGGAAGTGAGCGATCTGAATGGCGTCGTAGATCGGGTTCACACCCAATATCCTGACGGCGTCATCACCGTCGCAAGCAGTGTGGTCACGATGTGCGAGGGAACGCTGCTTTGGACGGGTACCTTTAAGCCATCACGCCTCGCGCGGTTTCTCGGGCCGCATACGGGACATGGTTCCGGCACGCCTATACACTGGTATACCTACCCCGTGGAGGCTGCATGGAAAGTGCAGGCGTACATGGAGATCGCGGGAACATTCCGGGTCTTGCTTGGTGCGGTCGCAACGGTCTTCGGCAAGATACTGCACCGCAAGGGATGGTTCTATGACATCGTCGGATCGGTGGCAAAGGCTGTCGACAGCGACAAGGTCATGCCGTATGACGGCTGTCTGGTCCCAGGGCCGCTCGACGTGAACGCCAGTGTTTTTTCGCTCACTCGCAACGGGGCCCGCGTTGGCATCGTTGATGTGAACGATGTTTATGGAGCCGAGGTCGTGGCAGCGAGTGACGGTGTCGATCGAGACTGGCTGAAGCGATCACTGGATGACAATCCGGCCGGCAACGACGATTCGATGACCCCTATCGTGGTAGTCATGCAACAGGAACAGCTCTCGCCAAAGGCTGCAGCTGATCGGCGACCCGTGTCTGAACCGTGACAAGGGTCAGTTGCTCGTGATTGCCTCCGGCAGGATGCCCGCATATACAACGAGCTTGGTGACCTGTGGAGTGGAGCCATCCGAGGAAATCGGGGTCTCGACGAGCACCGCGATGGAATCGTGCACGTACCCTTCACAGACGGTCGTGTCGCCATATGAGCTGTTGACTGCATCTCCCTGAAATCCTTTTCGTCTCAGCCATGCGTCGATCGTGGCAGCGTCATCGCCCGTAGCGGAGGAGCAGATCATGGCGACCCCGGAGAGAGTTATTCGTAGTGGGTTTTCCTCTGCCGACGCCACATACCAGTCGAAATCACGCGGGATTGCCAGAGAAAACGAAAGACTGCTTTCTGCCTTCAGATCCGTGAGGAGTTGCCGCGCCGGAGCCGTATCTGCTGAAGGAACCTTCGTTCCTGCCTGCTGTCCACCGTGTTCCAGCATGTACCATGCTATTCCTCCCGCTACGAGCAGGAGACACAGCAGGACAGCCAGCACCCGGATAGCGATTTTCATGTGGAAGACCCCCATCAGATTCACGAAGTAGATAATTCATTGTACTACACTCACTGGTTCTGCAACCCGACAATGGCGAAAACTCGGGGAGGCAGCGGCTACCATACTTCAAGAGTTCATGGCATCCGGTTGACATTTTGTTTCGCAAGCTTAGTATGAAACTGGCGGGGGGAGGTGGGTTTCATGCAGATCGAGATGGCATGGCGCGATGAACGGATAAACGTTCTGGCCCTGAGCGGTTTCCTAGGTGGTCTGCATGTGGAACCACAGCTGTTTGTCTGCAAAAAGAACCCGATCATGCATCGCGGTCCATTCCTCCTGGACCCCAGGCGGGGACGTTCCCGGTTCCGCCTTTCAGCGCTGGGAATACTTGCCCAGGAACGAACCGCCGACGCGTCGTATCCGCTTTCCTACGTGGCAAAGGTAACGAGCTACCTTCGCATCCCGGTACGCTACGATGTTTTCGCAGGTCTGTGTTCGGAAGGCTGGTTTTCATTGTGGGATCCTTCTGCGGGCCTTTCCTACTTTGATGGCCTGACAGAAGGGTATCTGGCTCTCATGGACGTCTCCCGCATTGACGGAGAGGTTCCCGGGATGATCTTGGAGCACGGTCGCACGGGCGCAAACTTCGTGTATTATCTGGAACCTGCGTTCTCCGCTCGGCATATGCACCCCGTCCAGAAGAAGGATCTGTATGAACAACGCATAACCGACCTTCGATCGTATCTTGCAGAGCATGGGTGGCTTCTCGGAGAATCGGAGCCGACTGACTCCGAGGAATCCTGCGGCGAGAGCCTGTTTTGAAAACAGGGCGGAAGGCTTTGGCCAGAGGGTAAACGTATCCGGCAGCGAGGATAGGGGTTCAGGGCTTGATCGTCACCAGCACTGTTTCTGTGCGTACCGCGAGTCGCGTAGAGTCATCGTAACGGACATAGCCGAAATACAGGCTTGCTTTGCCTGCGGTCAGGGCACGGAACGTCCAGATCTCTGTGACGGCGACCGCTTCCCGTCCTTCGGGCCGGCTTACGACCTCGACCAGTCCGTCGCCGGAGGCGAGCAGATCCCAGTGGTAATCGATGTTCGCATCGCTCTTCAGCGTCACCGTGAACGTTTCCCCGACATTCGTTTCAATGCCGGGTGTCGGCTTCAGTGAGTTTTTCAGCATAGGGATGACGACGATCAATACAATGACAGCCAGTGCGAATGTTGCAACCTGCTTCATTCCGGTTTTCATGTTCATACAAAACAGTATACGCAAATGGCGTAGAAATCTGCATGTCGGCTACCCTGCCGGAAAAAGGAACGCCCGCCGGTTTCTGCTGCCGGCGGGGCGGATATTGCGGTGATGTTGCTACTTGACGGTGACGGTGACGGTGCGCTCTTCTGCGGCAGGAACGCTTTCCCACGCTCGAGCATACCTCAGCGTTATTGTTGTGGTTCCGGTTGCAACCGCTTTGAAGGTGAACGTGGTCGTGCCTCCTCCGCCGACAACCTGAGGGTTTCTTCGCTCCGGAGTATAGACGTCGCTGACGTACGCAACGACCATAGGGCTTCCGATGTTTTGTGTCCAGCTGTAACCGGTGGTCGGATTTGCATCGAGCGTGATCGTGAATGTCTTGCCAACCGCCGTTTCATAGGTATCGCCCGAGACTTCATTGCCTCCAGAAGCGCCAGTGAAGACAACAACCACCACCACAGCGACGACCAGGATCGCCGTGATCGACATGAGCAGTACTCTCTTCTTCATACCGTGTCATCTCCTTGTGTTCAACCGACACACATATGACGGAGAATGCTTTGTCAAGGTTCCCTGGTCGATGATTCCCTGGCCGGATGAACATGAACCGGCTATACTGGCACTATCGACAGGAGGTAACCGATGACGACAGAGGAACTGCATGGCCGCAAGGCTCGTCTGATCGATCTCATCCAGGTGCAACCGGGCTCCGTAGTGAGCAGGACACTGCTGGAGCGGCCTTCGGGGACGGTAACACTGTTCGCGTTTGACAAGGGGCAGAAGCTGAGTGAGCACACGGCGCCGTTCGATGCGCTGATCACGGCCATTCAAGGCAGAGTGAGTATCCTGCTGGACGGTGTGCCGCATGAGTTAACGGCAGGTGAGGCGATCGTCATGCCCGCGGGGGTTGCGCATGCCGTCGAT
>JAKLHS010000057.1 GCA_022710025.1 Caldisericota bacterium
CGATGCCACGCGGAATCCAGCGGGGACTTCGCCGATGCGATCCGTATGGCTCATCCAGCACTGAATGTGGTCAGGCAGTCCACGCAGCAGCTGCGATGAGGAGTCTACCAGTGCCGTGACTTTGCCGTACTCGCCAGTGGGAGCATGCTCGACGACTC
Source organism: Caldisericota bacterium (assembly GCA_022710025.1). Taxonomy (GTDB): domain Bacteria; phylum Caldisericota; class Caldisericia; order Cryosericales; family Cryosericaceae; genus Cryosericum. Next base: position 159 of record JAKLHS010000057.1, read on the forward strand.
CGCCGAGTGTTCTGGCCATGAGCTGTGCGCCGTAGCAGATTCCCAGGACGGGTATTCCCATCTGGAAGATCGCCGGGTCGCAGACGGGAGCAGCCGGCGCATATACGCTCGACGGCCCGCCGGACAGGATAACGGCTCTGGGGGTTCTGGCGGCTACCGTGCCAGCCGGCGTGTCATATGGGATGATCTCACAATAAACGTGCAGCTCGCGGATGCGCCGTGCGATGAGCTGGGTATACTGCCCCCCAAAATCGAGGATGAGGACGAGTTCGTGTATCGACGCATTCATTCGGGTTGGTAATTGGGACTGTCGGACGTCATCTCGACGTCGTGTGGGTGGGATTCGCGAAGTCCGGCGGCGGTGATACGTATAAAACGTGAGTCTGTTCGCAGTGCATCGAGGGTGGGGGTTCCACAGTATCCCATGCCTGCCCTCAGTCCTCCCATGAGCTGGTACACGACATCGTGCACGGATCCCTTCAGGGGCACGCGACCCTCGATGCCTTCCGGTACGAGCTTGAATCGGACGTCCTGGAAGTAACGGTCGCTGCTTCCTTGTTCCATGGCACCTACAGACCCCATGCCGCGATAGGATTTGTACTGCTTTTTGCCGACGACGACCGTATCACCCGGAGTCTCGACGGTGCCGGCAAAAGTACTGCCCAGCATGACCGAGTTCGCACCGGCTGCGATGGCCTTGACGATGTCTCCGGAATACCTTATGCCGCCGTCCGCGATGAGAGGGATGTCATGCTTCTGTGCTTCCTGCGCGCACTCATAAACAGCTGTTACCTGGGGAACGCCGACTCCTGCTATGATGCGGGTTGTACAGATAGAACCGGGCCCGATGCCGACCTTGACGGCGTCTGCGCCGGCGATCACCAGGTCACGAACGGCTTCGGGGGTAGCCACGTTCCCCGCCACGACGGGAACGGTTGGAAAGGTCTGCTTCAGCAAGGCTACCGCCCGGACTACCCCGATGGAGTGACCATGAGCGCTGTCGAGGGTGAGAACATCTACACCGGCTTCCGTCAGCATTCTCGCCCGTTGTACGAGGTCCGGCGCAACACCTACCGCCGCGCCGGCGAGCAGATGTCCGCTTTCATCCGTGACGACGTTGGGACATGCCAGGGTGCGCGATATTTCGCCTGCCCGCGCAAAACCGTTTGGGTTGCCCTCTGCGTTCACGATGGCAAACTCCTGGACACCCCATTTCTCGAAATAGGCAGCAAGGTTCTGTATGTCCAGCCCCGGGGGAACGGCGATGCGTGAGTTCGTGCGGAGGAGTTGCGACAGGGGTGTCGACGGCTCCTCGAACGCGAAGTCAGAGATCGTGGCCATGCCGACCAGTCGATGTCCCTCGATGACGGGGAGTGCAAAGACGCCGAAACGTTCCAGCAAATCTCGGGCTTCCATGACTGTTTGTCTTGGCTCCAAGTGCGCGACCAGGGCCGGAGCGACCATCGTAACGTTCTTGACGGCAGTGACCTCGGCAGCCTGTCGCTCGGGGGACATGTTCTTATGGATGATCCCGATGCCGCCCTCCAATGCCATTGCCACTGCCATGGCGGACTCTGTGACGGTATCCATGGCGGCGCTGACGACCGGGATATTCAAATGGATAAGTCTGGTCAGCTGTGTCCCAAGGTCTGTATCCCGTGGAAGGATATCGGACTTGCCGGGAATGAGCAGCACATCGTCAAACGTCAGACCCTCCCGGGCAAATTTGTCTTCCATTATTCCTCCAGCTGGCGCAGGACTCGTCTATGCACAGGTAGCATTGCGAATACAGCGTAATGAGCGTAGGAGCAGATGTCAACGACCGTCTGTGCGGGGATTGTGCAGCGGCGGGATCTCAGTTTCTGCCCGGTAGAAGATCCCGAAGCCAATCCCAGAGCGCTTGCGCATTGATGGGTGGGAGCCATCGAAACAGCGGGATCATGACCGTGTAGACTCTGCTGCCATACGTGAACGGCCCGGCCAAGCTGTCGGGAAGGAGTTGAACGACAAAACCAAGTACCAAACCGACGACGACGATCATGAGGACCGATGAAAGAAGAATAGCCGGCACTGAGATCAGCACATAGAGAAGCAGATATGTGATGACGTAATAGATGATCGTGGCAAGCCCCTGGTTGGGTAATTTGAGGAAACCGGCGTAGTACGGCGTCAATGAAGCTGTGAGCAATGCTGAGAGTCCGAAGGCGAGAAGCGAGACGCCGATCTTTCCTTGCTTCGTAAACAGGTTTCGGGCGATGATGACGATCGCCGCCAGCACGAACAGGGTATCGAACAGCATGCTATGCCTCCCATGAGCCAATCAGCTCTTCGGCTCAGTATGAGCCTGCTCGCGCATACGTCAACAAAAGCGCCGATCACCGCGATGGGCGCCGGTTGGCCGTGATCGGTTCATCGCTATACTGAAACGCATGCCTGGTTGAAGGGATCTGGCTTGAAGAGCCGACTGGATACATCGGCGTGAAAAAGGAGATCGTCGTGCTGGACTTCGTGAGCTTGCTGGTTCTTTTTATCGTACGACCTCGAGAGGCCATGAACAGGATCAGGGAACACGTGTCGCCGATCGCGGCCGTCCTCGCCCTTCTTCTTACGGGCATTGCGAATGCCGTGAGTTTCCGGCTTCTCGATATTCGGGAGTTTGTTTCGTCACTGGGGGTGACCTCCGAGGTGCTGAATGCAGTCGTCGAAATGCAGAAGACGTCCTCTGCATTCTGGGCATTCGTCGGCGAACCGTTTGTCCTCATGTTTGCAGCGGTCATGATCATGGATGCAGCCGCACAAGCTTTCTGGAAAAGGCGAGCCGGCTCCTGTTTGTACATGGCCCTCGGCCTGTCCGGTCTTGTGGGAGCAGCAATCCGATTGGTTGGCATGCTCCTGTCGGCGGTGGCAGGCGGCGTTCTGTTTGATGCCCTGACATACGGTGCGATCATCTATTCTCTGATCATGGGGGTAATGGCCGTCCGATTCTATTATGAAAAGAGCACGGCGCGCGCACTGGGGCTGTATCTTCTCCCGACAGCTCTCACGGTCGCTGTGACGCTGATTCTTGTTTTGATGTTGGGCGGTGGCGCCTGATGCCCATCGACTTCGAGGGTGATCTCAACTCCCAGCAACTGAAAGCTGTCGAAGCTTGCGAGGGGCCATGTCTGGTGCTGGCGGGTGCCGGTTCGGGAAAAACGCGCGTCATCACCTACAAATTAGCCTACCTTGTGTCCAGACGGGGCATTGCTCCGTCGCATATCATGGCCGTCACGTTCACCAACAAGGCAGCCAGCGAGATGAGGTCGCGCGTTGATACTCTCATCGGCGTTGACTTGGCGCACAAGGGACTCTGGATCGGGACATTCCACTCACTCTGCGGTCGCCTGCTTCGTGAACAGATTGAGAAACTGGAATTGGGGTACACAAAACAATTCGTTATCATCGACGAGGATGATCGCTTGCGATTGGTACGGCAGATCCTGAAGGAACAGGGACTGGATCCAAAGACATATGAACCACAGAAGATCGTGTATCGCATCTCCGACGCCAAATCCAACCTGGTGGGACCCGAGGAGCTGGCCGACTACGGCTACAGTTATCTCGAGAAGGCGACAGCCTCCGTGTACAGATCATACCAGAAGCGGCTCGAGCAAGGGAATCTGCTCGATTTCGACGACCTCATCGCACTTGTTATCCGTCTCTTCGACAAGAAGCCCGACGTACAGGAATATTACAGTCGCAAGTTCCAGCACATCCTGGTAGACGAGTATCAGGACGTAAATAAGATGCAATATGAATTGGTAAAGCGTCTGTCGGCAATCCACGGCAACGTGACGGTCGTGGGCGATGACGATCAGAGCATCTATGCGTTTCGCGGCGCCAACAGCAAACTTATCCTGGGATTTGAAAAGGATTACCGCGGGGCGGTCGTGGTGAAGCTGGAACAGAATTACCGATCCACACAGAGTATCCTGGATGCCGCCAATACGCTGGTTGCACGCAACAGAGCGCGCTATGCCAAGAAACTGTGGACCAGCAACGGCGTCGGGGCGCCGGTCCGCCTGCTTGAGGCGATGACACCGGAAGATGAAGCCAACATTGTCGTATCGATCATCAAGGATCTTATTCGTTCGGGAACGGAATGCCGGGACGTCGCCGTCATCTACCGCATGAACAGTCAGTCCCGTGTGATTGAAGAAGCGCTGTTGGCGGCCGGCATTCCCTATCAGATCGTCGGAGGAGCCAGGTTCTACGAACGGCAGGAGGTGCGAGACATCCTGGCGTACTTGCGCCTCGGCTTCAACCCTAACGACAATTTGGCGTTTGAACGGGCGATAGCGCGCCCCTCGCGTGGGCTTGGAGACAAGGGTCTGGCAGATCTCAAGAATCGTGCGAGCGAACAGGGGATCTCCTGGTTCCTGGCTCTGCCGGCATGGGTGGGAGAAACCAGGACGGGCAAAACCAAGGAGAAGTTGCTGGCATTCATTGACGTCATCCAACATGTCGGGCAAGCCAGTGCATCGGCGATAGTAGCAGCTAACCATGTCTTTGGTGCTTCTGGACTG
>JAKLHS010000058.1 GCA_022710025.1 Caldisericota bacterium
ATGCTCAAAACCAGCCTCAACGTGGCAGAAGAGTTGAAGGTTGCATATGGTGCTGTCGACACGGCCGACACAAAGGATTTTCAAGACAGCCAAGTCAGCTATTCGACGGCTTCCGGAGACGGGGTGCTGGCGACGACGAAGTCGTATATAAGCGATGTCGTCACTTCACGAGTCGAGGAAATTGCCGAAGCGGTGAAGCTCGAGCTCGTGCACTCAGGATACAACAACATGCTACCGGCAGGGATCGTACTGACGGGTGGAACTGCCATGATATCGCGTATTACGGAGAAGTTTTCAGATATCTGCGGTCTGCGTGCTCGCATGGGCCAACCTGTGGTAGACGACGTCGTATTTAGCTCTTTCAAGAACCCCAGCTTCTCGACTTCTGTTGGACTTCTGGAGCGAGCTATCCACAACGACGGTATTTCTGCTCAAAAGAAGAGACGAGTGATGAAGGGATTAAGCGGCCTTTTCAAAGGGCTTGATCTGTTCGACTAGCACACGAGGAGGGAAATCCACTATGGACGATCGACTGGATCCCTGGGGAAGTTCAAACGTCAACATCAAGGTCGTTGGAGTGGGCGGGGGCGGGGGCAATGCCGTCAACCGGATGATCGGCGACTTTACCAATGGCGTAGACTTCGTGGCAGTCAACACCGACACGCAGGTTCTGCGGTACAGCCGCGCAGAAAGCAAGATTCAGATTGGGCCAAAGGCAGCTCGTGGCACGGGTGCAGGAGCAGACCCAGAGATCGGGCGGAAGGCTGCGGAGGAGAGCCGGGAGATGCTGAAGGAAGCCATCTCGGGATCTTCCTTACTGTTTATCACTGCCGGGATGGGTGGAGGTACGGGTACGGGGGCATCGCCTGTTATTGCCAAGGCGGCTCGTGAACTCGGGGTGCTGACGATAGCTATCGTTACAAAGCCGTTCAACTTCGAAGGGCCACAGCGCGCGAAGGTAGCTGCCGACGGCATCAAGGAGTTACGCGAAAGCGTAGACGGTTTGATCGTCATACCAAATCAACGGCTCTTCAAGCTTGAGGAAGGGAAGATAACAATAACGAACGCTTTCCGGAAAGCCGATGAGGTGCTTAAAAAAGCTGTTCAGGGGATTACGGAGCTTATCAGGACGCCGGGAATCATCAACCTCGATTTTGCTGACCTCAAGAGCGTTCTGACATCAACACCCACGGCAGAGATTCTGGATGGCGTCGATGGGACTATCTGGATCGGCATGGGGAGTGGTCGAGGCGATGAACGGGCGGCCAAAGCGATCAAGGCGGCGACGAGCTATGAGCTCCTCGAGTATTCCATGAAAGGAGCCACCGGCCTGATTTACAATGTCATAGGCCACGAGATTTCGATGGAAGAGATGGATGTCATCTCCACATCGATCCAGTCGGAAGCGTCCAAAGACGCCAAGATCATCTTCGGTCTTGCCGACCCGTTTGACGAAGTCCTGGGCGAGGCGGGCGAGCCTAATGATGAAATTCGCATAACAGTTGTCGCATCGGGGATGCAACCACAAAAGGCGGAGGCCGAGCAGGAGAAAAAGATCCTGAAAGAGTTCAAGGTGGAAGAGGTAGAGCTACCAGCGATTCTGCGCAAGGGTCCTCCGCGGAGCTTCTGACATTTGATGTGGGTAGGCTAGCCGAACGCTTCCTGGCAGTGCGGGAGCGAGCAGTGGCATCCTATCGCCGGGCAGGTAATCTGCCCGGCGAACCGCGTATCATATGCGTCACGAAGACGCAGCCACTGGAACGCATAGCAGAGGCGGTCGAAGCCGGTGTAACGGAAATTGGGGAAAATTACGTCCAGGAAGCGATCCGGAAGGATGTATTCAGCCTTCGGCAAGGCAGGGACCTGACAGTTCACTATATCGGACGCATGCAGTCAAACAAGTACAATACCATGCTCCATCTCTTTGATGCGATCGATTCCTCGGATGAAAACCTGCTGAAACATGCATGTGCCCGTTCGCTTGCCGTACCGGTTCATACACATGAGTTCCTTCTGGAGATCAACGCCGGGGAAGAGCCTCAAAAGGCCGGACTCACACTAGCACGGGTACAGGAGCTGGCTGCCGAGAGATGGGAAGGATTTGCTGCCATCTCGGGTTTCATGACCGTCGTTCCTCTTCAGGCATCGACGAACATGCGTGCAGCTCTGTACGATGATGTTCGGGCGTTGATGAGAGAACTCGTGGAAAAACATGGCTATTCCCAACTGCGGGAGCTGTCCATGGGAACATCCGACGACTTCGAATTGGCGTTGGAACATGGAGCCACCATGATCAGAGTAGGAACGGCGATTTTCGGCGCTCGGGGGACCGACTGTTTGTAACCAATTTACGTCTGGGGCGTTTATGTCGTTGAGGAAGCATGAAAAGCATCGTGGATGAAGAGGAATTCATATTGAAGCTTCAGCGAGCCGACGAGGACGCATGGCACAACTTTGTGGAATACTACATGCCTCGGATGGTGGGATATGCCGTGCGGCATGTCAAGAGCAAGGCAGTAGCAGAAGATGTTGCCGAAGATGCTCTTATCAGGATAGTTACAGCGATACGAAAATTCACATATCAGGGTGTTCCCCTGGATGTGTGGGTATATCGTATCGAGAGAAACGCGCTTTCGGACTACTATCGTCGGCATACGGGATATGCGACGCTTCCCTTTCAGGAGTTCATGGATGTTCATTCAACAGGCATCCTGAAAGACCCCTACGAGCTGGCCGAAGCCGCAGACACCAAGGCAATTGTATACGAAGCGATTGACCATCTGGAAGAACCCAGGAGATCCGTGGTCAAGATGAGGTTGCTGGAACGCAAGCCGGTCAGAGAAGTAGCGTTTTTGCTGGATCTGAGCGAAAGCAACGTGAAAGTTCTCTTGTTTAGAGCGCTAACCGAGATCAAGAAAGTGGTCGGGAGGAAGATGGGAGAGACGTATGGCACGTGATAAGCAGGAAGCGATGCAGGCAGGATACGTGGATACGGTTGTGGAGAATATCATTGCCGGGGACCGCGATCTCTTTGAGAATACCCGGATCAAGAGTGTTTCGCCAAGCACTCTGGAGCTTATCGATCTGGCGACGTTTATTTTGCCTCCGAGCGATTCTTTCGACGCCGGCTTTGTAAGAAGAATGGAAGACGTCGCTCTCAGAGAGATGCGAGAAAGACTGGTTGAATCTGACACTGGGGCAATGAGTCACCCGCGATCGCTGTCCATGTTGCAGCCGATCATTGATCTTTGGTCAACAGTAACCGCGTTTCTTGCCGCGCTCGTCATGGAACCGGCGTCGAAGAGTAGCATGGGATTGGTTGACAGTCCTTACCAACCGTGGTATAAATACCCTTTGGAAAGAAGCGCAGCAAATCTCGTATACAGCGATGTGCCGAACTCTTCGGCGACTGTGATGCTGAAGGGCCATTGCGCATACAAGACTGCCGTATGCAGATAGAAAGATGATCACTGCGAGGAGGTGCATGTCGGAAGAAGGAAGGAAAAGGTCGCAAGCAGCAGCACGTTGTTTTGAGAGGAAGCATGCATGCAGAAAGTGTCGTCTCCACTAGTAGTGTGCGATACAGCACGCAGGGGACAGTGTGCCTTGATCGTGGAAATCCATATTGGAATTGTTGCAACCGTTCTCAAGGCATCTTTTCCTCCATTGTTTCGACCCTCGCGCAGCGAGGTGATCTCATACGCATGATGAATACGAGAAACAAGGTCCGTTGGGTAGCTGCAGCGACGTCTGACGGACAAGAGAACTAGGAATCCAGCCCCTGCGTTTCCAGCGCGAGGCGCGGGGGAGTGCTGAAAGGAGCCTTCGCCAACATGAGAGATTACATTATTCGGCGCATACTGGGCATGATTCCATTGATCCTCATTGTCATGATCGTGGCCTTTGGAATTTTCTCCCTTGTGCCGAACCCATTCTCGGCGCTCATGGAGAACCCTCGCATCAAGAAAGCCGACATTGACCGGCTTATCAAAGCGTGGGGTTTTGACTTGCCGTGGTACTTGCGGTTTTTCAAGTGGTTCAGCGGCGTCATCAAAGGTGACTGGGGTCCTTCGCTTTTGTACCCCGGATCTTCTGCACGTGTGGTGATCGGGAGGGCCCTTCCAGTGACACTTCGTGTCATGGGGATCGAGTTCCTTCTCTCGCTGATCATCGCCTTGCCGATCGGGATCCTGTCTGCCGTAAAGCAATATTCTGTTACGGACTACGTCGTTACGGTCATCAGCTTCCTCGGAATGTCAATGCCGACCTTCTGGTTCGGCCTGATGCTCATGATGCTCTTCAGTGTCATCCTCAAGAGGCCGAGCGGGGCGCCGCTCCTTCCTCCCGGGGGCATTTTGACACCGGGACTGGAGGAGGCGCCTCTGTGGGCCAAATTCTGGGATCGCGTCCAGTATCTGGTGATGCCCGTCGTCGTATTGGCGTTCTCATCTGTCGGCAGCTGGGCTCGATACATGCGTTCATCGATGCTGGAAGTTGTGCGTCAGGACTACATTCGCACCGCGCGTGCAAAAGGCGTTCCGGAACAGTCCGTGATTCGTAAACATGCATTGCGCAACGCCATGATCCCCATCATCACGCTGATCGCTCTGTCCCTGCCGGGTATCGTCGGTGGTGCATCTATCACCGAGAGGATCTTTAATATTCCCGGCATGGGTAATCTGATCATCGAAG
>JAKLHS010000059.1 GCA_022710025.1 Caldisericota bacterium
AGCGCGTATGGCCCACTCAGTTGTTCAACTCGATATCCGGGTTCGCTGTCTTCGCTGTTCTGTACTGGATCGTTCGACGACGCAAGACTCATGACGGCCAGGTATTCATCTGGTACCTTCTCCTGTACGCAGCTACCGGCTTCATCGTAGAATTTTACCGATACATACCAGTGCATGTAATGGGACTGACCCCCAACCAGTGGACAGATCTTGTTGCAGCCGGTGCTGGCCTGTTTCTCCATCACAGGCTGTCACTATGTGCCCAGGTAAAGGCGGGAAACGACGGCGAAATCGTGCCCGATCCGGAACAGAGCGCAGAGGTGAGGCACGATTCATAACGCGAGTCTCCACAATGCAATGCTTTTCAACGCTAACGAACAGCGTAAACTTACGTCATGACTAAAACACAAACGCATCATCCTGAACGTTCAAATCAGCGCCGCGACATCATTCGCATTACCCCTCTCGGCGGTCTCGGAGAGATCGGTAAGAACATGACCGTCTATGAAGTAAACGACGAGGCCATCATCATCGATGCCGGCTTCAAATTTCCCGAATACGACATGCAGGGCATCGATTACGTCATTCCCAACATGGACTATCTGGATCAGATCCACGACAAGGTACGGGGCATACTGATCACTCACTCTCACATGGATCATATCGGTGCACTCGGATATGTACTCGAACACGTTCGAGCGCCGATCTACGCCAGCAAATTCGCGCTCGGGCTGATCGAGGACGTTGTCCCGGGACGTCTCAAGCCATACGATACCAAAACGGTGGAAAGCGGGGATCGCCTTCGCATCGGCAAGATAGATGTCGAGTTTGTGCGTGTCACGCACTCGGTACCAGAGAGCATGGCCGTTGCGATTCGTACGAGCGAAGGAATCATCCTTCATACCGGCGATTTCAAGGTTGATCAGACCCCTGTCGACGATAAGCCCATCGATCTTCAAAAATTCAGCGCCCTGGGACGCGAAGGTGTCCTCGTTCTGCTGTCTGATTCAACAAATGCGGAAGAAAGCGGCTTCGCTGGATCCGAACGTGACCTGAGAGCTACATTTGACGCTATCGTCCGGCAATCAAAGGGCAGGATCATCTTCAGCACGTTTTCCAGCAACATCCATCGCATCCAGCAGATCATCGACGCCGTGGCCCCCGAAGGACGTCGCGTCTTCGTAGATGGGAGAAGCATCGTCAGTTCCATGAAGGTCGCCCATAAGGTAAAACTTCTGACGATGTCGGACGGTGTATTCGTTCAACAGGACGAAATGGGCGGTATTCCCAAGGACAAACTTCTCATCGTGACCACCGGAACGCAGGGAGAACCCATGAGCGGCCTCTCTCGTCTGGCTCGCGGTGAGCACGAATGCGTCAAGATAGGAAGGGGGGACACCGTCGTTCTATCTGCCGACCCGATCCCGGGCAACGAGGAAATGGTGGCACGAACGGTGGATAACCTCTTCCGGCGTGGAGCTAACGTGTTCTATCGCAGCGAGGATAAGGTTCACGTATCGGGACACGGGGCTTCCGGCGACCTGAAGCTGATGCTGTCTCTGACGAGACCACGATTCTTTGTTCCAATCCATGGCGAATACCGACATCTTGTCTGGCATAAACGACTGGCCGAGAGCATCGGGATTGCGAGCAACCATGTGTTCGTGCTAGAAAACGGACAGTCCTTCACCGTCGACAGAGACCGTCTTGTTCCCATTAAGCGCATTTCAGCCGAGGGGGTTCTTATCGACGGTCTTGCTCTGGGGCTGGCAGACAGCCCTATCCTTACCGATCGCGCTCGGCTTGCCAAAGACGGCATACTCGTCTCGGTGGTAAGCGTGGATCGCGTTACCGGGAAGATCCTTGCCGGGCCGGAAATTGCAACCAAGGGCGTTGTCACGGATGACGACACCATGCTGACAGACCTGACACGCGAAATGAAATCTTTCATGGCCGCTCACCGTATGAAAGATGCCGGGGCAGCGCCTGATCTACAGCTTGACTTGCGAAAGTTCCTGACTAAATTCATATACGACAAAACGCGCCGGCGTCCCATCGTCATCCCGGTTATTCTGGAGCGTTAGTCTAAACCCTTCACGCGGGGGTGGCGAAATGGCAGACGCGCTAGGTTCAGGTCCTAGTGATCGCAAGGTCGTGAGGGTTCAACTCCCTCTCCCCGCACCAGTGTTTTCCACAAACATCCAGATGACGCATGTTCACGCCCTCTATCCGAAAGCGTCGCGCCAGAAGTCCGCTGGGTATGCCCGTTTACAGCCACATCGGTTGTGCGTCGGCAAAGGGAACGTATAATGCTTCTGTCATGACGAGAAATCACGGGTTCATCATACCTTTCCTTGTGCCGATGCTGGTCTTGTTCGGCACACTCCGAAGCACGTTCCCCGCGACTGGCGCCACCGTCAGCAAGATCGTCGTCGATAAATCATTTCATGTCACTGTATTGAACAGCGGAAACACTACCTATGCGTTCCCCAACGCTACTGGAACAACTGGGAACAGCGCAACGCCGACAGGTTCCTATACGGTTACCACAAAGCAGGCTGATCCGAACTGGCGGTGGGAGGGCAAGGTTTATGCTCCGTACGTCGAAGACAAGGAAAACGGCTTGGGTGTTCGCTGGATTGGTATCTCTCTGCCGACCTATGGTTTGCACGGAACCAATGAACCGTTCAGTATTGGCAAAGATATATCCCACGGGTGTATCCGACATCTCAACACGGATGTGATCAAGATGTTCCCTCTTATCGCGTCTGGGACGACGGTTCACGTCATCGAGACACCCATATCCGTGCAAACCGAAACAATGGTTACCGATTTTCTGGAATTGTATGATCTTTGTTCTGTTCTCAAGGGACCCGTGTAGGTAAAGATTCGGCTCCTAGAAAATCAGCGAAGGAGGAAGGCGGGGCGACTCAAATGCCTCGCGGGGATAATGGCTCAGCTTTCAAAGGCTCAGATTGTCATTCTCCTTGTAGCCGTCCTTGCGCTGGGAATGGGGGCTGGAGTTTTCCTTCATTCCCGGATCGCTGGACCATCCTCGTCCAACCCGGCGCACGTCGTCAGCACATACACGGCTGATCTTGGTCCAATAGCACCGCAAACGATCAACGTGTACGTGACCGGAGCTGTTATCCATCCCGATGTCTACTCATTACCGGAAGGTTCTATCGTCAAAGACGCTGTGACGGCAGCCGGCGGTTCAACGGAGAAGGCTGATCTCGTTGGCGTCAATCTGGCCGCCAGATTACAAGACGGTGATCAGATAATCGTCCCCTTCCTATCCGAGGAAGGGGCGATCTGTACGGGAGTATCACCTCCCGGTACATCGACAATTCAAACGCGCATCAGCATCAACCGCGCGACAGCGGCCGAGCTTGATACGCTGCCTGGCATAGGTCCCACAAAGGCGCAGGCCATCGTGGAGTATAGAAATCAACATGGCCAGTTCAAGCGGCTGGAAGACCTTCAGAAGGTGAAGGGCATAGGAACCAAGACGTTCGAGGAACTGAAGCCGTTCATCTCGCTCTAGGCAATGTGATCAGACTGCGATTCGTTACATTGGCTGCCGTCGCCGTCGTGGCTGGGGCCGTTGTTGCTGCGGAGCCGCTGCAATGTGCTGCTGGTGTTTTCCTTGCGCTCTCCGGTTTCTTTCTGCTCTATGTGGTGCAGACCCGGTACGCGGCGCGAAATATCGTTCGGGTCGCCATCGCCCTGCTTTTTTTCTGGTCTTCATTCCTTCTCGGACAGCGGGCACTGCATGTTTTATCTGCGTCTCGGCTTCCAGCCGAGACAACGATCGTCGAGGGAATGGTTCGTTCGCGATCTGTCGTCGGAAACGGCGACAACACGGTGTTCCAAACTGCTGTTTCACGTGCAGACGATACGCATCTTGAACACACCTGCATCGTCGAAATCGTTCTGCCGGACAAACGAACGGGACCTCTCCCAGGACAGTATGTTATTGCGCGCGGCCGTCTCAGGACACCCTTCCTCGCTCTGAATCCGGGAGAGGAGCGCAGCGAACCAGTACCTTCCACGCAGTTTCTTGCCAGCGACGTTCAGTATCGAGATAGAATGTCGCTGGCAGGGTTATGGGGCAGGTGGTCAGCCCGCATCCGAAATCGCGTGGAAAGTCTGGCGCGCAACCACCTCTCCTATCAGGCATACGGACTTCTTGAGGAGCTGCTCCTGCATCAGAAAGCGTTCCGGGTCTCAGAGCGCCATCTTTTTTCAGCGACCGGCACCAGTCATGTCCTGTCTATCTCGGGTCTGCATCTTTCTCTCGTCTATCTGCTGCTGGCATTGCTCATCCATCACCTGTTTCCTGCTGACGATTTGATACAGACGATCATCCCTCTCGTAGGCACGTTTACCTATCTGGCATTCATCGATTTCCCATTGAGCGCAGATCGTGCTTTCGTGATGCTTGTGGTTGTTGCGGTCAGTCGTCTGCTCGGAGTTCACTCCAGCGCGCTGGTATCTTTGTCGTGGGCAGCGCTTCTGCTGACAATCATCGATCCTTTGTCGGTTTTTGATATCGGTTTGCGTTTGTCCTTCGCCTCGGTTGCCGGCCTGCTCTTCATCGGAGAGCCGCTTTCGCGCCGTATCCGCACGCAACGTCGCTGGCTCCTCTCCGTATGGTCGTCGGCCTGCTCCACCGTAAGTGCTTCCCT
>JAKLHS010000006.1 GCA_022710025.1 Caldisericota bacterium
ATGCAGGAAAACGATGTTGCGACGATTATCGGAACCACAACATACGGGAAGGGGCTCATTCAGCGCAGTTGGAATCTCTCAAACGGATATGAATTGAAGGTTACGGTGGAAGAGTATTACACGCCGAACAAAAACGTTATCCAGAAGAAGGGGCTGACGCCAGATATCGTCGTCGCCGATCCTGCCCCCAAGGATCTGGGGACACTCCCCGGGGATACACAACTCGCACGCGGAATCCAGGAAGTGCGAGAGGGCAAGGGTGCGTCATGATCGTGATTGTCTCGGGGCCGGGAGGGGTCGGTAAGAGCACTGTAGTCGCAGAGCTTCTGCGCCGCAATCCCGGCATGCGACGATCGATCTCTGTTACGACGCGATCTCCGCGATCAGGCGAGCGCGATGGTATCGATTACTATTTTGTGACTGATGAGCAGTTCACAGATTGGATTGACAAGGAAAGGTTCGCTGAGTATGCTGATGTGCGCGGTCACCGCTATGGAACTCTGAAATGTTCACTTGAGTCAATACCGCAGAGCGACATAGTGGTTTTCACGATCGACGTCCATGGAGGGCAAGCCGTTAAGCGGCTGTTTCCCGAAGCACTGGCGATCTTCCTGAAACCGCCGGACACAGTTGAGCTTGAGCGGCGCCTGGCAGGCAGAGGCGCGGATACGGCTGAGGAAATCGCGGGCAGGCTGAAGCTGGGACAGTACGAGATGACATTTGCCAAGGACTACGACTACATGGTCACCAATCGGGACCTTTCCACGACGGTCGACATCATTGATAACATTATCCGTAATGTACAACGGAGACAGGAGCGGTAAATGGAAGAACAGAAAACGCAGTCAACACAGGAGGAAGCGCTCGCAGCCCTGTACCTTGAAACGCTTGTCAAGGACGTCAGTCCCAACAAATACCGTTTGATTCGGAAGCTCATAGAGGCTTCGCATGAGCAGCTTGAGGAGAAGCCGGACCCTCTCCGGGAGCCGGTCGATGATATTCTGCGGGAATCAGCCGCTCGTCTTCGCAAGACCAAGATTTCGAGATCCAGCGACACAGAACCAGCGAAACAGGCCATCAACCGGTAATCATTTCTCTACCCTGTTTGCAGCATGACGGCTGTGATCGTCATACCCTCTGCGAGGGTCGCCAGTGATTTGGGAAAGAGGTGATATATGGACGGAAACGCTCTTGTTAGCCAGACGGTCGAGTTTGTCACGATCGGTCATCCAGATAAAGTTGCAGACCAAGTTTCAGACGCCGTTCTGGACGAGTTGCTTATGCAGGACCAGTACAGCCGAGTCGCATGCGAAACTTTCGTGACGCATGGACTGATCATCGTCGGCGGAGAGATCACGACTCATGGTTTCGTCGACGTTGACCAGGTCGTCCGGTCAACTGTCGACAGCATCGGCTATAACCATCCGAAGTTTGGCTTCGATGCCAAAACCTGTGCCGTGGTGAGCGCTATAGGTCGCCAATCGCCCGATATCGCTCAGGGCGTCGACGTGGGAGGAGCAGGAGATCAAGGAATCATGTACGGTTATGCGACAGATGAAACCCCTGCTTACATGCCACTTGCCTATGAACTTGCCAGAAAACTCAGCATGCGTCAGGAGGAGGTGCGCCAGCAAAACATCCTCGACTACCTCGGGCCTGATGGCAAGAGCCAAGTGACGATGGAATATAATGGAGAGGTGCCTGTTCATCTGCGTTCTGTTGTCCTCTCTTCTCAGCATCTTGCCGATGTTCTTGATCCGAGCGATCCTTCGCATATGTCCGTCAAGGCACGGGAGGAAATCATCGAGAACGTCGTTCGGCCATCGCTGCCACCAGAGTTTCTCGACGAAGCAACGCAGATCTATGTCAATCCGACCGGTAAGTTCGTCATCGGAGGGCCACAATCAGACACCGGGATGACCGGCCGTAAGCTCGGCATCGATACCTATGGCGGACGCATTCCGCATGGCGGCGGCGCATTCTCCGGAAAAGATCCGACAAAGGTTGACCGATCCGCGACATATCTCATGCGATATATCGCCAAAAACATCGTTGCAGCAGGCATCGCTCATCGATGCCTGACCCAGGTCGCGTATGTTATTGGGCAGAAGAACCCCGTCTCGTTTGAACTATCGTTCGAAGGAACGGGCATATTACCGGAAACCATTGTCCGGGACGCCATCGTTGCCAACATCGAAATGACTCCCGCAGCCATCATCAAGTACCTCGACCTCCGCAAACCCATGTATCGTCGCACTTCAATGCATGGGCATTTTGGACGGCCCGGCTTCAGCTGGGAGGAGCTCAACCTCGTCGGCGAACTCAAGAACTGGCTCAAGACCTGACCCGTGTTTGGCAGGTTCGCCGTTCTGTCGCAGCGAGGACCCTTCTCGCGGATGCTCTTGTCTTATGATTTGGATGGAGTGGCGGAGGTTCGTCCGGGATCGTGGTACCTTGTGCCGTTTCACCATGATATAGCTCCCGGTCTTCTCGTCGACACGGAGCCTGGCACGAGCGCAGCGGGACCGTTTCTCCCTGCTCTTGCTCGCTTGGAGGCGCCGGGTATCTATGCCGACCTTGACGGAACTGTAGCCGATCTCCGGCAATCCATTGAACGCCAGTTTGTACCATGGGACGACGCTCTTGCCGTTGTACGGTTTCTCAATGAGAACCAACGTCACAACAGGCAACGAGCGCGATTGACCGTACGTGGCCCGGCAGCTCTCCTTCACAATATTCAAGCAGTCGCCGGGAGCGATTGCGCATTTGCCCGCAGTACAACGTCTTTGCGGCTGCTGCTCCTTGATGACTGCACACCGTGTCAGCTTCCCGCAAGCTTGTGGAAAATTCCGACGCGAGATCGTAGTCGCCTATACCAACAGGGGGTAATCGTTGATGCCGCATGCGCTGCTGATCCATCTGCGAATTTCGTTGCGCTTGAAGCGTCTGCAACTCCGGAACTCGTTGTCGGCTCGTTCGTCCAGCGTCTAGACCGTGTTCGTTTACTCATGGATTCCGCTGTCGCCGGTAACGGGAGCGTCGCCCTTATTACGAGCTCCGAATCCTTGACGATAGCATATGAAGCCGCGATGAAAGAATGGAGGGTGCCTGTGTTCCGCTGGCCTCCTGTGCAGCGCCGCAAAAGTGCGGCCAATCGGGCCCCCGGCATCTGGCTGAGCACGCGCCTTTTCTCTGCCGCCATACTGCCGGAAATCTCTCTTGTGGTACTAGATCTGGGGGTACCGGGAGAGGGGCCGTTCTACTGGCAGCACTTCTCTCAACGAAGCTTGGTGCAGCTCGTGTGTGAGCTAAGCGCGAAGCGCATGATACCTTGTGCAGTATGTGTCAGCGTTCCCACCCTTACAGTACTGGACGCTTGCGGGAAGACTCCCGATGCTCTGTCGATCGCAAGAGAGAGTGCGCGGCAAACCACCCGATACGAAATCCGCAAAGCAGACGGCACGGTTTCGGGCATCCGCCAGCCATCACGAATCCTCCTGGAGCAGACAACGCGTCTTTTGCGTGAGACATACGACAAGACTCTTGACTCGTTGCTTCTTCTCAACATCCGCGGCCTCGCTACCCTTATCGAATGTGCCGAGTGTGGCTACACTGCGACCTGTCCTGTGTGTGGCAATACGCTGACACTCGGCGCCGAACGCAGCTGTCTCTTCTGCAAGCAGTGTGGTCATTCTGAACCATCGCCGGATGTGTGTCCCAATTGTCATGGGGCGCAACTGCGATCTCGAGGATACGGGCTGGATCGGCTCAAATACGAACTGGGCCGAACCTTTCCTCTCTCGGCGATCACACCCGTGGATATTGTCGCGATTGACCGGCTGCATCCTACTGCCACCCCACACGTCTATCTCGGAACGTATGCGGACGTACAGATCATTCCGTTGCTGCGGCCGCATCTGGTGGTATTTCCTGATGTGAGCGTGGGGCTGCACCACCCTGTATTCGACAATCTGGAACAGCTCTTCGCCGTTATTCGCGGGGCCGAGAGCGAGACAGTTCCCGGCACTGTTGTTGTGCAGCTGGACAGGAGAACCATGGCGTTGCGGCAGATCCTTGAAACGCAGCCGCTCCGTGAGTTTCTTATGCGTGAATCCGCACAACGAGAGGGTCTGAGCATGCCGCCGTTCAGCCGCCAATTCTCTATCCAATTTCCTGTGCGCTCAACAACACCGGATTCCGAGCAATTACGTGCTCAACTGGTCGAGGCGCTTGACGCCGAAGCGGTATCTCCTCAGGGGCTGCGCGTGGAAATGCTGCGGATGGCACACGAGTCACAAATGGCGTCGGCTGAGTTCCGAGTGGACCGGGCCATAGCCGCGCCAGAGCGGCGTGTGGAGAGAGCTCTGTCCCACATTTCACTCTTCCGAAACGCCGTCATCCGCATATACTGAACTAATGAAGATTGTAATGATCGGCAATCCCGTCCTTCGGAAAAAGGCGCGGACTGTACATAAGGTGACCAGCGAACTTGTTGAATTCGCCGACTCCATGGAAGCGCTCATGCACCCGACAGGTGTCGGTCTCGCTGCTCCTCAGGTGGGGCGCAGCGAGGCTTTTTTTATCTATGATGTCGGTGATGGCTTGCGGCTTGTCATCAATCCACAGATTCTGGAACGAAAAGGGGCCGCCTCAGGTGAGGAAGGATGCCTGAGCGTTCCCGGTGTATGGGCTCCTATCGAACGTGCCACTGAGATCACGCTCTCGTTCCTCGATCGCTCCGGTCACCGAAGGGTTCGCAAGTATGCCGATTTCGAAGCCCGCGTCATCCAGCACGAGTATGATCATCTTCAGGGTGTCCTCTTTGTCGATCGAATCACCGACGCGGCTACCATTTCCGTTCAGGAGGATTCTCCCGTGGCGGAAGCTCTTGCTCAGACGGTTGAAACAAGGGAGAGACAACTCTGACGATGCCAGACCGACAGGCTCGGATTGCTGTCTTTGGTTCTTCCCCGATTTCTGTTCCTGTTTTCGAGGCTATCGCTGCGCAACACCGCGTTGTTGTGGCCGTTATCTCCGATGTGCCTCATATTCGCCATGGAAAACCGGTATTGAACTCCGTTGCGCAGTGGGCAATCTCGAGAAGCATATCACTGCTCAATGGCGCCACACTTCCTGCCAACGAATTGGTGTCTCGACTGCAGTGTGAGAAGATAGACATTTTATTTCTTCTTTCCTATGGGCATATCCTCCCGGCTGCAGTTTTGGAGTCGCCATTGCTTGCCGCAATCAATCTGCATCCGTCGAATCTTCCGTGGTATCGTGGCGCTGCGCCCATCGAGCGTCAGATCATGGATGGGTGTGTCACTTCAGCGGTCAGCATCATCCGTATGAGCCCATTATTGGATCGAGGTGACATCCTCGGACAACGAAGTTTCGACATCGCACCGGACGACTACCGTCCCGACGTCGAGGCGTCTATTGTTCGAGCCGGCGTTCCTCTTGCCCTGGAAGTTATCGACCGCCTCCTCTCTGCCACTGTATGCTGCACTCCCCAATTGGGTCATGGTTCCTATGCCCGCAAGGTAACCTCGGAGGAGGAGCTGATTGACTGGTCACTTCCTGTGGCGCGCATTTTCAACCTTATTCGAGCGCTTGCTCCTGAACCGGGAGCCTCGACGTACCACGGTAACGATCGAATCAAAATCCTCCGGGCAACACCGCTGCCCATGGGTTCCGCTGTCCCGAGTCTGGAGAGCAACATCCCTGGATTCCTCAGGATGTTTGACCGGAACCGTGCAGCCGTCCGTTGCGGTGATAGCTGGCTCGAACTCCTGCGAGTGCAATTTCCTGGGAAAAGACCCCTGTCGGTGCCCGAGCTCATCAACGGGCGATGGCTTTGCCCCGGAACATGTCTTTCCAACTCTGCCACTTCGTAGCCTTTTCATTTCCCAGAAGCTTTTGTAAGACCGAAGTTATCCACAAGTCCGGTCAATGTTCATAAAGATCGATTTGTGAACATTAAATTACAAGGGATTCCAACGTAGAAAACAAAATTCAGCGGAACCGTCTTCGAGCATATGATCCGAATACGAGATTGCGAACTGTCTGGGAAAAAGCTTCTGCCTCTTCCAAGGAGTCGAACGAGCGATTGACGGAAACACACCACTTTCCGGTTGCGTTCTTGAAAGAAATCCCCGGGTGAGAGCTATACCTGTTCCATCCAGGTCTGTTTTGCATGTTTTGATCGTGTGTTGCCCAGCGTAGGTTCTCTCGCCTGTTATCCAGGTCCTCTCCGTTGATGTGATCCGCCGCAGTCCCTTTTGCCGGTCGTTCCCCCAATACATACCAGGCAAGCGACCATTTTCTGTCGGCTGCGTATTCTCTCATTTCCAGGCAAACGCGCACGAGTTCGTGGCGATGCCACTTTCCCCCGCGATAAACCTGAATAAAAATACGACGATTTTCAGCTTTTAAACGCCGATATATGTCTGCATCTACAACAACCTCATACTCCCTATCGTCAAGATCACTTTTCTGAAACCTGTGACGAACAGTAATGATAACGGTCTGTTCGACAAATCGTACAGGGTAGCTGAAGACTGAACGTCGGCCAATATTGACGCAGTTGCTCACGGCACATCCCTCAATCATTTTTTACCTTCAGCCTCTCCACCTGTTACTACATATTCTCTGCAAAAAGCCGTCTTATTTCGAAATCTGACGTGCAACTATACATTCGTCTGCTTGAAATCTCTTCTCAGGGCCGCTTTTCGACAGGCTACAATCTAGCCTAGAGTTTGATAAGCTTCTCGGCAGCGTGTCCGACCCTGTCGGTAGTATGCACATATATCTGCGTTGTCGTAATGTTCTGGTGGCGCAAAGTATCTCGAACTTGTTCAATTGAAGCCCCATCCTCTAGTGCCATTGTTGCAAAGGTGTGCCTGAGCGAGTGAGCGGAAATCCGCGAAGAATAAACTCCTATACTCACAAACCTCTTCTTGACAACGAAACGCAGTGTTTTTGTCGTGATCCGACCATTGCTGTTTCGTGGCCCATGTGACACAAACAGGGCGCTGCGTGGATCGTTGCACCTGCGCGCGGCAAGATATCGTGCGATCGGTTCATACGCCTCCCGAGTCAGAACGACGAAATCATCCTTTGCGTCTTTGCCCTTGCTCCGCACATAAAGCAAAGTGACATTGGACGACTGACGGATATCCCCGACATCGGATGCAACCACCTCCATGGTGCGAAGCCCGGTCCGCAGCATGAGGTTGATCATTGCATAATCGCGCAGTCCAACGAGGGCGGTCGTATCGATAGAAGCGAGAAGATCTCTCGCCTGCTGGACTGTGAGGGGATCACGATTGAAGCCGTAGGAACGTTTGAACCCGCGGATGCCGGCAGTGACGTCCGGGTAAATGCGATTGGACTCCAGAAACTTGAAAAACTGCCTGACCGACGTCAAATACAAGTTCCCTGTTCTGGGAGAAAGGCCCTGAGCGAGCAGGTGACTCTTGTACTGGACAAGGTCTGTCTTAGTCAGGTATTCGACAGCACCTCCGGCTTCACGTTCTATCAGGAATGCCTTGAAACGTTTCATGGAATTCCGATAGACAGTCTTACTCTTGAGGCTGACATCTTGTGACAGAAGAAATGCCTCGATCAGCTGATCTAAGTTTTCTGCAAGAGCCCCGGCAGGCGGTCGTGGCGTAATCTCTTTCATTTATCAGGCGGGCAATTCTCTCCATCCGGGCTGGCCGGAGTATCGGTGGCAACACCAAGATCTTTCAGTGCATTTTCTTTGATCATGGAGGGATTCCATGGCGGGTCGAAAGTCAGTTCCACTTTGACCTCCCTCACACCCGTCACTGCGCGGACTGCCTGTTCTGCGGCCTGTAAAAGATAGGAGCTCATCGGGCACTGCGGCGCAGTCATCGTCATATGCACATCAACATCTCCTTCCTCGGAGACGTCGATTCCATATATGAGCCCCAAATCCACCACATTGATAGGAACCTCCGGGTCATAGACCGTACGGAGAGACTCAAGAATCTGTTCTCGTTTGATAGTCATAGATCACGCCTCCATTTGGTTGACGCGCGTTACGCGTGCTCCAAGCTGGGCCAGCTTTGCCTCGAGCGCCTCGTATCCACGGTCTACATGGTGGATCGACTTGACCGTTGTCGATCCGGCTGCCGCCAAGCCAGCCAGTATCAGCGCTGCTCCTCCACGCAGGTCTTTTGCTTGTACCGTCGCCGAGTTGAGGGCATCGACGCCCTCTATGATAGCTGTTTCCTCCGTCACTTTGATGCGGGCGCCCATGCGCTCCAATTCCAAAATCGCTCCAAACCTGTTCTCAAAAATGCTCTCGACAATAACCGAATTCCCTTTTGCCAATGTCAGGTATGCCATCATCTGGGGCTGCGCATCGGTCGGAAACCCCGGGAACGTCAGAGTGCGCACATCTGTCGATCGATACCCCGTCACACCCTTCACAATCACCGCATCATCCCCTTCGACCTCAACAACAGCTCCAGTTTCACGAAGCTTGGCGATAATCGACCAGATGTGCCGAGCATCAACACCGGCAATGCGCGCCTCCCCCTGGGTAATGGCCACCGCCATCATGAGCGTTGACGCCTCGATACGATCCCCAATGACTCGATGCGAAGCACCGTGCAGTTCGCCGACACCCTCTACGCGGAAACCGAACGGAAAGACGGGCACAATTCGAGCGCCGGCCTTATTGAGGAATGAGATAAGATCGTACACCTCGGGTTCCTGCGCAGCATTGAATACACGGGTCGTCCCTTCTGCCAGCGCGGCGGCAAGCAGGAGGTTCTCCGTCGCTCCGACGCTGGGAAAATCAAGATAGACATCGCAGGCCTTGAGTGACGGCGCCTGCCCGATGAGATAACCTTCCTTCCATTCAAAATGAGTGCCCATGGCCCTCAAACCCTTGATATGAAGGTCGATGGGGCGAGCCCCGATGCTGCACCCGCCAAGAGACGGCAGCATCGCCCGCCGTTCCCGTGCCAGGAGAGCGCCGACGAGCGTCTGAGTTCCGCGAAGGCTGTAACCGTTTGTGTTCTCAACGCGTGGCTCTACGGGACCCCTGCTGTCAAGAGTGAGTTCCCCTCCCTCGAACGATACGATCTTGACGCCCATCGTTTCCACCAGTGCGAGGAGAGAACGCAGATCGCTTATATCGGCGACATTCTGAAATGTGACGACGTCCCGCACAGCAATTGCAGCCGCAACGAGCGGGAGTATCGAGTTCTTGGCTCCGCTGCACCGTACTGTGCCGTGGAGCGGCATCCCTCCTTCAATAAGGAAGCTTTGGTCCGTATTCATCTCTCATCCCCCTGGGGTCGCGCATTGAGGTACGCAGCAATGTGACTGACGATCTGCCGGGCGGTAGTTCCATCACCATAAGGATTGACGGCATCGATGCCGGGTCCGCCAAATCCTCGTGTCGCCAGCTCCTCGAACGAACGAACAATAAGATCTTCGTCTTTTCCTACAAGCTTCACCCAGCCGCTTTCCACTGCTTCCGGGCGCTCCGTTACCTCCCGTAACAACAGCATGGGCTTGTGCAGGGTGACGCACTCTTCCTGGATACCGCCGGAGTCGCTGAGAACAGCCACACTCTGCCGTAGCAGGTACAGAAAATCAAAATAGGGAAGAGGGTCGACCAGGATCACATTCTCGATCCCGGATGCAATACTGACGACAGTGTCGCGCACTATGGGATTCAGATGCACAGGGAAGACAAATGTCAGCTCGCGGTGCTTACGAGAAAGCCGAACCAGCGCATCTGCGAAAACAGCGATGCCTGCGTCCCAGTTCTCCCGCCGATGAGCGGTCATGACAACGATCGAGCTCCCAGGCGCTATCCCGTTCATGACTGCCGGTGTACGGAGACGTGGTAGAGCCATACATACCGCATCAACGATCGAGTTTCCGACGATATGGATGCGCTCCTCACCAATTCCAGATTGCAGGAGATTGTTTTGCGCCTCCTCTGTCGGCGCAAAACACAGATCCGCCAACTGATCTGTCAGCATACGATTTACCTCTTCCGGGAAAGGGCTGAACTTCTGGTGCGATCGCAGACCGGCTTCGACATGCGCCACGGGAATGTGGGCATATGTTGCGCTGAGCGCACCCATGAGGGTCGTGGTCGTATCTCCGTGAACGATGACGAGATCGGGGCGCAGCTCCATGATCGCCTCTGACAACCGTGTCGCCAGCGTGGCTGTGAGGTACGGCAGGGTCTGGCGTTCTCTCATCACGTTCAGATCTTTCCATGTCTGGATCTCGAACAACGTCACGACATCGTCGAGCATCTGCGAATGCTGTCCGGTAAGCAGCACGTACGATTCAAACCGAGAGTCCCGTTCCAGCATTTTTACCACCGGGGCCATCTTGATGGCTTCCGGACGCGTTCCGAAAACAGAAAGCACTTTCCAGCCCACGTTATCGCACTCCCAGCAGGGCAATCGCCAAACCGATCGAACACAGGATCACTGTTACAAGGTAATACAGTGTCGTAATGCGCCGCTGGCTCCACCCCTTGAAAAGTAAACGGTAATGAAAATGCCCGTTGTCCGCCGCCATGGGCGATTTATGACAAACTGCCCGTCGGAATATGCTTGATACCGTCTCTGCAATGGGAATACCCAAGGCGAACACCGATACGATCAACATGACGGTGGTAGGAAGTTTGAGGGCTCCGTAGACGGACATGCTCGCGATCATGAAACCCAGGAAATTTGACCCCGCATCACCCAAGAACACTTTGGCCGGATTGTAGTTGAACACCAGAAAGCCAATGACTGCTCCGAGCAGGGCGATAAGGAGGGCGGCCATGGTCGCCATACCCTTGAAGGCGGCGAAAAAGTACATTGCAAGGAGAATAAGAGATGCCACACCTCCTGCCAGACCGTCGAGACCATCAATGATGTTGAGAGCGTTGGTGATGCCAACGATCCATATGTATGTAAGGATGATGCCCGCCGAACCCAACTGGATATATCCGCCGCGCAAGAAATCTGTAAACGCCGTCACGCGAACACCGCAGGCGATGACCACGATAGCAGCTACGGACTGGATCATGAGCTTAAGAAACGCTGGGATGTCGAACATATCATCAAGAAGCATGCCGACAAACATGATGCAACCACCGATGAGAATTCCTTTCAACTGCGTCGTTAGAGAACTAAAGAGCAGAGCGGAGGCAATGAATGCCATGACGATAGCGATACCTCCCGTTCGCGGAGTCACGCTGCGATTCACACGACGACGCCCGATGAGATCGCTGTCGCTCTCGCCCGAAGGCTTATCGGTGATTCCGAGATGCAGGCCGAGCTTGATGAAGAGTGGCGTCAGCGCCAAGCTGAGAGCGAGCGCCACGAGAAACGACCAGGCTTGACCTTGTGTGATGATGACCCGCATGGATTACTTCGTCCCGTAGATGCGATCGCCGGCATCTCCCAAACCAGGCAAAATGTAGCCGTTTTCGTTGAGCTGGCGATCAATCTCCAGAGTGACTACCTTAACGTCCGGATGTTCCCGCTCAAGTACCCTGATTCCTTCTGGCGCAGCGATAATGCAGCAGAAAGAAACACTGGCCGGATGTCGCTCCTTGACCAGCGATATCGCCATGGATGCACTGCCACCCGTGGCAAGCATCGGGTCCACGACGAAAACGTCAGATCCCGGCATACTGTCGGGAAGCTTGCAGTAGTATTGAATGGGAGAAAGCGTGGTTTCGTCCCTGAACAGCCCGATATGCCCTACCTTGGCATGAGGTATCATGTCCAGCATGCCTTGGGCCATCACGAGCCCGGCACGCAGAACCGGCACAATCGTAACTTCATTCTCCAATTCTTGCCCCTCGTATGTTTCCAGGGGAGTTTCGACTGGACAGGATTTGGTACGCATGTTGCGGCATACCTCGTAGGTCATCAGGCCTGCAAGCTCTTGCGCTAATTGCCTGAAGTCCTTGTGCGTTGTGTTCTTATTACGAAGCAGCGTGAGTTTATGCTTAATGAGCGGGTGATCCAGAACCTGCACGTTTCTATACTCCATCATGTCTCCTCGTATTCGATGTTCTGCTATAGAAAAGAACGCTTCGTAAACGCGACGATATGCAATGGAATCCCTGCGATCTAGTGCAATCTCCAAAGGCGATAGATTTGAGGTCGTTCTGCTGCTGGCATGACCTGCCGTTGCGAACCATCACTACCCCAGAGTCCAGTTGCGCAAGCTCTGTCACATGGACCTCCGCACTGTATGCCCTGCATCCTATCGTTGCTATTCTATCACCAAAGCCCGCTGCGTTTCCATTTATAAGGCATCGCAATTGGCGATTCCACGAGCTGTTGCTCGTATCACCTGCCATGCGTTGAGTCCTCCCTGCAAATAGCCGGCAAAAGGTTCTTGCATGGGTCCGTCGAAACTCAACTCGACGGTAGACCCCTGGATGAATGTTCCTCCCGCCATGAGAATCTCCGCATCATAGCCTCGCATGGCGCTGGCCTCCGGCTCCGCATCGAAGTCCAGTACAGAACTAGTTTGCACGGCACGCGCAAAAGCAAGAAAACGTTCTTGGGATCCGAATTCGATGCGCAGGACGATATCCCCTCGCTGCTCGAAAGGGCCGGGATTTACCGGGAACCCATGCTCACTCAGCAAGGCGCTTGCCACAAGGTTCCCGATGAGTGCTTGCTCCAGCACCAACGGGGCATACAACAGAGCCTTGAGAAAGCTTTCGGAATAGCCCAAGTTCGGGCCTATTTCTGCACCTACTCCCGGACTCGAGTATCGTGTGGCAGCAAGATTGACTGCTGTATCGGTTCCCACAACATAACCGCCAGTCTGGGCAATACCTGCGCCGAGGTTCTTCATGAATGAAGAAACCAGCATGTCGGCACCATCCATCGTGGGTTCGCGGTTCTCGACCAGATCGCCATAGCAGTTATCTACCAAGATGACGGTGTTGGGCGAAACGCGTTTCACGACAGAGATCATACCTGCGATCTCGTTCTCCGTCAGGGCACGTATGCGTTTGTACCCCCTGCTACGCTGGATGAGTACCATCCTTGGCGCCATATGCGCGAACATCGTGCGAAGGCGTCCTTCCCATGAGTCTCGCGGTGTATCTGTCATATCGCACTGTTCATATGTGACACCGAATTCGGCCA
>JAKLHS010000060.1 GCA_022710025.1 Caldisericota bacterium
ACCGAAGCATCTAGCAGATGCGCTTCGCAGATACCAGTCTTCATGCTTCTCACATTCGATCGCTCCTCTTGGTTCGGCAACCCAGGCGCGTCAGGCAGCAGTTCCACGGCACAACTATACCAGAGCGTCGCGGATGAATATGGCAGAACGATCGCATCCTATCCCCCTACGATGTTGTCGGGAGGCGGAACATCGTCCACGCCCTGCTGCCGCAAGGCTTGACCGATGGTCATCAGCATGATGCGGAGATCCAGCCACGACGACCAATGATCGATATACCAGACGTCCAGTTTGATGCGCTCGGTCCATGAAATGCTGTTACGTCCATTCACCTGCGCCCACCCCGTAATTCCCGGCCTCGCTTCCAGCCGACGGCGCTGGAAGTCGTCGTATCTTGCTACCTGCTCCGGCAGCGTCGGACGGGGTCCCACCAAGCTCATGTCCCCTCTCAGGACGTTGAAGAGCTCCGGCAACTCGTCCAGACTCATTCTGCGGAGAAACCTCCCCAACGGGGTAACATACGGGCTGTCTGCTGTGATCCATTGTCCGCGTGTCCGCTGCTCTGCATCGACAGTCATCGTTCGAAACTTGATGATCCTGAATGGACTGCCGAGAAAGCCGACGCGCTCCTGTACAAAGAAGATGGGAAAGCCCGAACTAAAAGCGACGAGCATACCGATGGCCAGCAGCACCGGGCTGAGAACAACAACCGCTGTCAGAGCCGCCGCTCCATCAAACACTCTCTTCATCGAACTCTTGTTTCTCGTCATCGGTTCTTCCTGAACAAGTTTATCGGGTTTTCCTCTCAAGTTCGTTTTGGTAGATTATCCTCATCTGAGGAAGGACCTTGTCAAGAGCAAACGTCTCCTCAATGCGCTTTCTTCCGGCCGCCCCCATGTCCCTTCTTTCCTGTGGATGCTCCGCCAGCCACTCCAGCTTGTTCCTCATCGCGGACAAGTCTCCCATGGGTACCAGGAAACCCGTCACTCCTTCGATGACCAGATCATTGCAGCCACGGATATCATACGCCACCACCGGCAATCCTGCCGCCATCGCCTCCATGACATTGCGAGGAAGGCCTTCCTGGCCGGCTGTCGAAAGGAAAATGTCGCTGGCGGCAAGGTAGCCAGGTACATTAGCCTTCTGCCCAAGACACAGCGTCCTGGTGGTGTCAGCCTGTCGAGCTGCCGTGTTGCGGACAGACTCCCAGAGCGGTCCGTCACCCAGCATGACAAGTTGTGTTTGTTGGAGACTGGCGAGACCTTCAATTGCCGCAATGGCGTCAAAAGGGCGCTTGCGTGGGATGAACTCGCCGACCCAGCCAATCACCACGGCATCGCCTGCAAGATGCAGGCGTGCCCGCTCACGTTGTTTCTCGTCCGGAGAAACGGGAACGAATGTCGTGCAGTCGGTTCCGACCCCCGGGACATAGAGGACGCGCGTCGTTCCTCTTGCGAAGGTATGCGAGGCAACTGCGTAATCGTCCCTGTTGATCGTTATCAATACGTCCGTCCACGGAACTGCGATCCGTTCAAGCAGGAAATACAATACATTGGACCACCACTTTCCGTGGTTGTGGAAGTGGAACCCGTGCGCCGTATACACGATGTGTGGAACTCCCTCTCTGCGCGCAGCCAGCCGCCCCAGGAACCCCGCTACCGGCGTGTGCACGTGAACCATGGTGTAACGCCGGCTGCGGAGAAGACGGCAAAGCTCTCGATACGCCATGATGTTGCGGAAGCTGAGGGGGTGCCTGGTAAACGGGATCGGATGCACCTCATATCCCTCGGAGAGGATCTTCTCCGCGAACCCGGCCGGCGCCGCCGCCGCCTCCACCGTGTACCCCATGTCTCGCAGCAAGTCCATGTACGGCAGGTGAAACGCCCACAGGTGGGTGTCGACGTTGGCCACAAACAGAACCCGGCCGACATCCCCGGCGCGACGGATGTCGGAGCTCGGCAGAGAATCTCCGGACCTGTACCCTGTTTCAGTCATGGTGACTCTTCCCGCTCAGCATCGTGCCGAAGGAGGTCTTCGCTGAACACCGCGCTCACCAAGCTGCGCTGTCAGTGACTCACACAATCTTGCAATCAAACGTTCCTCATCATACACGGTAAGGGCCCAGTGCCTTCCCTCGACGTTCAGCGGTAACAGACCGGCATCATGAAGTTCGACCAGCCGCCTGACAGCGCGAACAATCCCCCCGACATCGTCGAAACCGACCGTCTCGGTGAACGGCACCGGGTGATTATAGATAACGTATCGCGCCATGGCGAGCCCTTCTATCACAGTGCTGCCCAAGGCATCGTGTTCGGCAAGGCGTAAAACGACGCTGGACGCTGCGTACAGATCTTCCATGTCGTTCCTCCAGCCTAGGAATGTGACATTTGTGGGACGATCCCTCAGCCAGCTTCCCCTGCCCGCCGTGACAAGGAATCTCACGCGCGGAAGCTGACGCGCAGCCCTGACAAGCTGCTCGCCCCCATAGAACGACCATCGCTCATCCGGTATATATGTCAGGACGGTAAACTGACGCGGCAACGCAAGCTGCCGCTCATCCACTGGAGGAAGATCCAGCCCATCAAAAGGGAGCTCGGCAGCTTTGACGGAGAGTTGCAGCAGCTCATCGGCTAGACGCGCGGTCAGGGTTGCATGCATCTCACCCCGGTATTTTTCGAACACGCCGGTCCGCAAGCGACCACCGGCATGGTACCGCGTGACGCTTTGTACATCGGTCCCTATCCAGTAATGTAGATACAGGGCTGACGGGTTGACGACATGGAGCGTGTCCCAGAAAAGATCGAAAGCCCTTCCACGCACGGTCGGAGCCCCGGCTGGATAGCCGACACGCACAATCACCTCGGCTTTCCTGACTGTCGAGATCCACGGCACCTGGAACCTGGGAGCGGCAATATTCCGATATTCTGCAGAGACGTCCCAGGAGGCCCCGTATCTGTTCAGCTGACGCGCAAGAAAGCTACCCCAGCGCTGCTGACCAAAAACCAACACCCTCACCGTGTCCCCCTGCATACCACTGCACGATCGAAAGGCAGCAGTTCTGGATTGCCGTGTCTCATGAAACAGCTACCTGTTCCGAGCGCCGCACGGTGTCCCGATTGCCGGTCAGAATACCGCCGAGCAGGAACATGAATATATCCATCAGCTGATTGTTGACATAGACCACATTCGTCATGCCACAGACTGCTATCGCCAGCAGCATCAGGAGAGCCCCCAGACACCAGCCGTCTGCCGCGGTCGTTCCAGGAACCATCGAGGGCCGCAAGGCTACCACCGTGAACGCGACGAATACGGCAAACAGCAGACTGCCGATCAACCCATACCGTTTCAGGATCATGACATACTCGCTGTCAATATCGCCGCCCGACACCTGCTCTTCCGTCTCTTTGTGGGGACCCATCCCAAATATCACTGTCGAGGGCTCGTCCGCTATGTTCGCTATGACGCGCACCCACACCCGGAAACGGCCCGCCATGGTTTCAAAGGCATACTTCGCTGTTGTTACGCGCTTGCCGATGACGACAACGCCGGAACCGATCGTACTCTCGACGATGACGAACATCCCCACGACGATCATCACGGTCAACAACAGAATCAGAGCCTGTCTGCGATATCGACGTCTGAACACCGCTGCCAGAAACCCTGCCAAGAATACCGAGCCCAATGCAACGAGACCTGTGAAAGACTGCGTCAGCATGACGGCACCAGACACTGTAGTCAGTCCGACGCCGAGCAGCCAGCGTTCACGTCCGTTACCGGTATGAAGGAACCGGCCTAAGAGCAACCCTGCGCCGGTCGCCAGGAAGACGCCGAAATTGTTTGGATTGCTGAACATGCCCGTGACTCGCAGCAAGCCGGCAGCAGCATTCTGACGTGCGTAGAAGTGCGCCGAGCCGGGGTCCACGGCGGTCATCACGCGAAATACCCACTCTGACGGAGCCAAGGCTTGGACAAAGGCGATACCAGCTGCGATGAACATGAGATACACGTACCATTTCCTGCAGGCAGCGGCCGTACCGACATCATAGGTTGCCAAGATCAGCACCAGCGCGTACTTCGCCACTCGTATCAGCTCCGACATGTCCCTGATCACGGGACCCTCTCCGACACGCGTCATGCTGGCCAGAAGGGAACAACAGATACCCGCGGCAACGGCCGCAAGGCCTGTCAGGACATACCGGACAGGCCGCGTGATCCTCAACTGGAAACCGGTCCCGGCCACATACGCCAGAGCCATGACAGGCAGAAGCAACTCTTCGGGTCGAACGCCTCTGACAGCTCCCGTGCTGATCCAGGGACCCAGCACGGCAAGGATGAGGTAGAGGATGGACAGATGGCGGAACCATACGCCGTGCCCTGTTGCAGCGGCTCCTGTTTCATTGCCGGTGATCATGACCGACCGTCCTCGCACCACACTAACAGTTTCACCCGGTTGCGATCTGTCTGGGCGACATGTCACTCTAGCCACTGCATGAGCGTCCTCCCCTCTTCGACATGGAAACGGAGATCGCGCGCAAGAGTATCCGGTGCGTATGTTCTGCCCGGGCATCCCATGAATGCGACAGCACGACGGTCTGCCTCCCCCGTTCTCCCATCAGAACAGACGCATGCGCATCGCCCCGCAATGTGGCCACCGCCGATGCAAGGGCAGCGGGATCCCCTTCGGGGATAAC
>JAKLHS010000061.1 GCA_022710025.1 Caldisericota bacterium
CCTTGTTGTACTGGGTGGAGCAGAGCTCTTTACCGGCAACAGCCTTCTTGCTCTTGCAGCCCTGTCCGGGCGCGAATCGTGGAAGCGTGTACTTCGCAATTGGGTTTGGGTGTATGCGTCGAACCTGACGGGTGCCATCCTGCTGGCCTTCTTGCTGTTTGGAACAAGGCAATACACAATGAATGAAGGCTTGGTAGGCGTCAACGCCCTCACAATAGCTGTCGCCAAAGTCAACATGCCGTTCTGGACAGCGTTTTTCCGCGGCGTCCTGTGTAACTGGCTGGTCTGCCTCGCCGTCTGGATGGCGACAGGAGCGACAGATACGACCGGGAAGATCGTGGCGGTGATTCCGCCGATAGCGGCGTTCGTCGCTTCCGGTTTTGAACACAGCGTTGCAGACATGTTCTTCATTCCCATGGGGCTGCTGATCAAAACCGTTCCCTCGGTGGTGAAGATGGCGGGGCCGCTCGCAGGGATGGACAAGCTGACGTGGGGGACAGGTCTCTTCGTGCGCAGTCTCCTTCCTGTTACTCTGGGCAATATGGCTGGGGGCGTTCTGTTTGTGGCGTTGCTCTATTGGGTAACATACCTGCGACCTGTCGGCAAGAAGGAGCATTGAGGAATCGTGACAGCGACTTGCCTTATGGACGAGAGAGGAAAAACGGAAACATCGGCGCCCCAATCCATGAACCTGATCGTTCTGCTGGGTGGGCGCAGCAGACGTATGGGCACATGCAAATGCCGGCAGTCCCTGGGAGGAGCACCTTTATATACTTGGCCGCTGAGGCGGTTGCAGGAGGTCACGGCTCGCCAGATTCTCGTGACGGGTACCGGTTTGCTCGATGCAGAGTGTGAGGTCGGGAACGTTGTTGTACATGATCTCATGCCGGACGCAGGACCCCTGGCAGGGATTCACGCCGGACTCGCTGCTTCCGAAACGTGGTTCAATTTCGTGGTTGCGGGAGACATGCCGTTTGTCTCGCCATTGCTGGTGTCTGCCATGGGAGCATTTGCGGCGCAGCACGAGCTGGACATACTGTACCTGGATATCGATGGATGGCTTGAACCGCTCTTTGCCGTGTATTCAAAGCGGGTCGAGGGAGTTGCGTGGCGGCTCCTTGCGAAAGGGTGCTACAGTGTCCGAGGACTCATTGATGGCGAACACCTGAGCGTCGGTGCCATAGGCAGACGGTTCGCAGCTCAATATGATGAGCGGCTGGTGTCGCTGTTCAATGTGAATACCCCGGAGGATCTTGCGGTAGCGAGAAAGATGTTGTGTATCAGCGAAATGTCTCGACAGGAGGAACGTGTATGAGCATGAACTTGGAAGAACGTCTGAAGGAGAACCCCGAGTTGAAGAAGCAGGTCGATGAGCTCAATGTATTCATCGACGAGCACGGAACCCGGGAAGGCAGCCTGATCAATGTGCTGCATCGCGCGCAGGAAATCTTCGGATACCTGCCGGACGAGATACTCGAGTATGTGGCGAAGAAGTTGAATGTGCCGCGTTCGTCCGTCTACGGTGTTGTGACGTTCTACCATTTCTTCTCCCGCGTTCCGAAGGGACGGCACACCATCAGCGTCTGTCTCGGGACTGCCTGCTATGTCCGAGGCGGAAACAACGTCTACGACAAGATCGTGAAAACCCTTGGTATCAAAGCGGGAGAGACGACACAGGACGGACGGTTCAGCCTGGATCTTGTACGCTGCGTTGGAGCGTGCGGGTTGGCGCCGGTCGTCGTGATCGATAAAGATACGTATGGCCGTTCGACGCCGGACAAGGTTGTTACATTGCTCAATAAGTACGCCTAACAGGAGGAGACCATGAAGTCGCTGGATGAGTTGAAGCGCATCAAAGACCAGACCCTCAAGGAAATGGATCTTCGGCAGGCGAAGGAACGAGGCAAGATCGTGGTCGCGATGGGAACATGCGGCATCGCTGCAGGCGCAAAGGATACACTCATGGTCATCATTGACGAGTTGAGCAAAGCCGATGTCCATGATGTCAAGGTCGTCCAATCGGGTTGCATGGGCCTGTGCGATCGGGAACCGACTGTAGAAGTGTCCATGAAAAATCAGCCCGTCGTCGTCTACGGTGACGTCGATGAGGCCAATGCCCGCAGGATCGTTCGTGAGCATATTCAGGGTGGCAAGGTTGTGACAGATCTCGTTATCAAGAGGGAGAATATCTAGTCTCAGGGGAGAAGTGAACCGCGATGATACGAAACCAGCTGTTGGTATGCGCAGGCGGCGCCTGCATAACGAGTGGAGAGAAAAGCGTCAAGGATGTCCTCGTTGAGGAACTGAAGAAAAACAACATTGAAGACGAGGTACAGCTGATCGAAACCGGGTGCATGGGGGCCTGCGATCTCGGCCCCATCGTCGTTGTCTACCCCGAGGGAACGTTCTACCAGAAGGTGAACGTCAAGAACGCGCCATTGATCGTTACAGAACATCTCGTCAAGGGCCGCACGGTTCCTGACCTTCTGTACAGTGAGCCGGTGGGCGAGAAAAAGGCTCACACGAGCGCGGAGATTCCTTTCTACGCTCGTCAGGTCAAGCGTGTTTTGCGCAACTGTGGTGCCATAGATCCTCTTTCCATTGACGAATACATTGCCCGCGACGGGTATTTCGCGTTGGCCAAAGCTCTTGAGATGACCCAGGAGGAAATCATCAAACTGTTGATCGACTCGGGGTTGCGTGGCCGCGGCGGAGCGGGATTCCCGACCGGTCTCAAATGGAAGGCTGCCAGAGAAGCGGTTGGCTCGCCCAAATACGTCGTCTGCAATGGCGATGAAGGTGACCCCGGCGCATTCATGGACCGCAGCGTGCTGGAAGGCGATCCACACTCGATCATCGAAGCGATGACGATTGCCGGTTACGCCATCGGCGCTCAGAAAGGTTATATGTATGTGCGGGCAGAGTACCCGCTTGCCATCGAGCGATTTGATTATGCCCTTTCCAAGGCGCGTGAGATGGGATTTCTCGGCGACAACATCTTGAACAGCGGCTTCGACTTTGACATCGAAATTCGTATCGGAGCAGGTGCTTTTGTGTGCGGAGAGGAGACCGCGCTGCTGAGATCTATCGAGGGGAAGCGCGGTACGCCCACTGTCAAGCCCCCGTTCCCGGCACAGTCAGGTCTATGGGGCCAACCCACCCTGATCAACAACGTCGAGACATATGCCAACATATCACAGATCATCATCAAAGGTGCCGAGTGGTTTCGCAGCGTCGGGTCGCTGAAGAGCCCCGGGACGAAAGTCTTCGCCCTTGCCGGTAATGTCCAGAATACCGGGCTGGTTGAGGTTCCCATGGGCACGACGCTCCGGGAGCTTGTTTTTGAAATCGGCGGCGGCATCCCCGGTGGCAAGAAATTCAAGGCAGCGCAGACAGGCGGTCCCTCTGGCGGCGTCATTACAGCTGATTACCTGGACATGCCCATAGATTTTGACACGGTAAAGGAGATCGGCACGATTATGGGATCAGGCGGACTGATTGTTCTTGACGAGACCAGCTGCATGGTAGACGTTGCCAAATTCTACCTTGGATTCACTGTTGACGAGTCATGCGGCAAGTGCACGCCATGCCGGGAAGGCACCAGACAGATGTATCAGATGCTGGAACGCATCTGTGACGGGAAGGGAAAGGATGGGGACATCCAGAAGTTGAACCGGCTCGCAGAGACGATCAAGGATACGTCATTGTGCGGCCTGGGACAGTCTGCGCCCAACCCGGTCCTCTCGACCATTCGGTTCTACAAGGATGAGTACGAGGCCCACATCGGCGAAAAGAGATGTCCTGCGCATGTCTGCAAGCACCTTCTTGTTTATAGCATCAACGCCGAGAAGTGCGTGGGATGTACGGCATGTGCCAGACAATGCCCCGCACAGGCCATTGCAGGCGAAGTGCGGAAGGCCCACGTCATTGACCAGAGCAAATGTATCAAGTGTGGTTCATGTTATGAAACGTGCCGTTTCGGCGCCATCAGCAAGGAGTAATTGACCGGGGGGACTCCATGGAGACAAAAATGCTGAACATGAAAATCAACGGGCGGGACTGCCAGGTGCCGCAAGGCACGACCATCCTGAAGGCTGCCAGAGACTATGCAAACGTTGATATCCCGACGCTCTGCTATCTCGAGGGCATCAGTGAAGAAGGAGCGTGCGCGGTATGTATGGTAGAAGTCAAAGGTGCACGCACGCTGCAGCGGGCCTGCGTGACAAAGGTAGGGGAGGGTATGGAGGTCTTCACGAATACGTCTCGCGTCCGTGAAGCCCGGAAGCTCAACGTTGAGCTCTTGCTGGCCAATCACCCGAAGGACTGCTTCACATGCGAGAAAAACCAGATATGTGAGCTCCGCAAGCTTGCTGCTGAGCTGGGTGTTCGTGAGGTAGAATTTCCCCGGACGCGCAAAGAGTGGCTGCCGTTTGACGAGACGTCACTGTCGTTGGTGCGGGATCCCAACAAGTGTATTTTGTGCCGACGCTGCGTCAACGTCTGTGCCAAGGTGCAGTCTGTCAACGCGATCGATATCGTCGGTCGCGGATCAAACAGCATGGTGTCGACGTTCCTGGACGAAGGTCTCGGCAACGTGGAATGTGTGAACTGCGGGCAGTGCCTGCTCGTGTGTCCGACGGGCGCGATCACGG
>JAKLHS010000062.1 GCA_022710025.1 Caldisericota bacterium
ACGGGCTTGACGACAGGGTACGCATGGGGAAAGACAATCTCAAACGCGTATCCGTCACGGCAGAAGGCCAGGCTCACGCGGCCGTCCTCGCGTTGCAGGATTTCAACACCACGCTCCACGTCGGCCAGTTCCCGGTTGAGTCGGAAGAGCTCCGCGCGACCCTCCGTCGTCGCCAGGAAAGACGTGGATGGAAACGTTGGATTGACAGTCGTTTGTGGAGTCGAGATGACGGCGAATGTCGTGCTGGGGATCGCTTCGTAGGTAGACGTTACTGCATGTGGTTCTGCAGATGGGAAGCCGTTTGCAGAAGCCATCGCCCCGCGAACGGGGCTGGTGCCGGGCAACACGATCCAGGTGAGCTGGGTATGAGCGCCTTCCCGACCCGGTCGGTAGAGATAACTTCGTATCTCGACAAGTTCCTCGTGATCACGGAAATTGCAGATCGCCAGCATCCACCCACTGAACTGGCGGTTGTCTACGGCTTTCTGCATGGTGGCAGAGTCGCCGGACGATGGCTCGGTCAATCCCAGGCGATGGTGGGAATGCCAGGTGCCGACGTGCTGCAACCCATGCAGGTCACGCAGGACGGCGCCACATTTGCGCAGAAACGAAGCGTCGGGGTGAAACTCCGCTCCTGCGTGATCAGCGTCGTCGCCCGGTCCAAGAACATACTCGACCACGGGTGAGCCCGTATGTGTCCAGAAACCGAACAGGTCTCCGCCGGTCTCCATGTCTGGGTAATCTCTAACGAACCGAGCCATGATTTCCAGCTCTCCCTTATAGATCAGTGCTTTGTCGCCCTGTGGCGATGCAGGTCTCGCGGAGGATGGTTCCGCAGAGGCAGCAGCACTACTGATCAAGGGATTGCCGGGTTCTTCGCTCTTCATCCTTCCCCCTGGTGCCGCTGATCGGCTCCCCGTGGCACCTGCTGGCGAGATTATAGCACGCGGCGGACAATGGCAACTACTCTGGCCGATCGGTATCGCGCAAAGATGCAGCGATATTCACGAACCGAGGTCTCGTCGTCCGTGGCGGAAGGTTGTCGATGATGACGCCTGCAACGATCAGGAGTCCCCCGGTCAGAGCCATCGGTGTCATGCGTTCCTGGAGAAGTATCGACGCGTAGAACGCTGAAAACAGCGGCTCGAGGGAATCAATGATGGCCGCGCGCTGGGCACCGATCGTGGCAATCCCTTGTACAAACAGAAACATGCCTCCTGCGGCAGACAGTCCGAGACCGAAAACGGCAAGCATGAACGTGCGCGATTCCAGGATAGCAGGATACAGCACCGGCTCTCCCCGTGTGATCATACACAGGACAATGGCAGGTGCGATCTGGTTGTACAGGCCGAGAGTACGGGGATCGGTTCCTTGGCTGAGGTGCTGTGACAAAACAGTGTACAGAGCATACGTCACTGCGCACGCGAGCATGGTCAGAACGCCGGCGACGGAGATCTTGTGGAAGCTTGCACCAAGGAGGAGCAGGAGACCGATTGCGATGATGCCGACGGAAACAGCGTACGTGCGTGTCATATGCTCGTGCAGGATCAACCATGCAAAAATCCCGGCAAACGCGGGATAGCAATGGAAGAGGAACATCGCCGTCGACACCGGTAGCATCTTGACGGCGATAAAGTACAGGAGCGTCGGACCGGTCACGAAGACGGCGGAAAAGCCAAGGAGGGTGCCTGCTTCTCGCCAATTTCGCGGAAGCAGCAGATGCCAATCGACGACTGCAAGCAAGATAGTGAGGAAAACGCCGGCGACCACATATCGTTCCTTGAGAAGCTGGGCAGGTGTCAGACCATATCGGTACGTAAACTTGGCCAGCACCGACACGCTGCTGTAGATGACTGCAGAAGCAAGTGCGACGAGGATACCGCCTTTCCGCGTTGTCCTCACCGCCTGTTTGCCTCGTCGTGGATACTCACGATTGCGTAACGACGCTCCGAGAAACGAAGGAACACAAGGCTTCCGAGGATCAACATGCTGCCGGCGACCTGAACGGTCGAAAGGCGCTCCCGGAGGAACAGGTACGCGATGATCGCGGTGAGTGCCGGTTCCATTGTCAGGATCAGGTTCACGACGCTGGAGGGGAGCAGATTCAGGCTGACGTTGAGCAGACCGAAACCTGCGAGGGTAGGACCTGCTGCCAGCAGAAAGAGAATGAACCACCCCTCGGTCGCCGATCCGAGCCAGAACAGATCGGAAGATCGTACCGCTCCGCCGGGCAGAAACCGGCCCAACACCAGGTTGGCTGCGAGCAGGGTACACGAGGCGACCCCAAACGTGTACATGACCGTGGTCCACGGGTTGAGTCGACGTTTGGAAGCAGAACGCCCCATAAGGTTGTATCCGGCATACCACAGCCCGGACAATATTCCGCCGGAGATGCCCATGACGTTTGTCTGCCATGCTCCGGGTTCCAGAGCGCCCGACACGAGCGCGCAGCCGCACAAGCAGGTAACGACGACGGCAGCCTTGCTCCAACCGAGCCGTTCATGAAACAGTATTCGCGCGAGCAGGGCGGTAAACGCCGCCGAGGAATATGCCAGGACTGTTGACACGGCCGCTCCGTTGAGGGCGACGGAGATCGTCCAGAAGGAATTGAACAAGGCCAGCATCAGGCCATACAGCACCATGAAAACGGTATTTTTGCGCTCGAGCCGCAGAGATCCGGGGCGGAACATCGCAAGGATAGCAGCCATGGACGCAGCCGTGAAGATATCTCGCCAGAATGCCAGAACGAGAGCTGGCATACCGTACGTTTTTGTGAGGTAGCGTATAAAAACTGCCGTCGTCGAAAGGACGACCGTGCTCAGAACGGCTACCGGATATCCCTTGCTTGCGTTGACTCGTCCGGCATGCGACATGAACGGTTCCTGCGGCAGATTTTCCTTCTCCATGCAGTCTCTCCTCCATGCCGGATTTGTCC
This sequence comes from Caldisericota bacterium, assembly GCA_022710025.1. Lineage (GTDB taxonomy): Bacteria > Caldisericota > Caldisericia > Cryosericales > Cryosericaceae > Cryosericum. The sequence continues at coordinate 2,936 of JAKLHS010000062.1, forward strand.
GGATACCGGCTCGGTGCGCCAGTGATGTGGGGTGGCTCAGTCGTGTTATGCAAGTATACGGCAACGGCGACCGAGTCAATGCAAGATCATCACCGTGCTCCGTTGTTCGTCACAGGGTTCATTCGTATACTGTGCAACCAGAAGGACAAGCTGTATCCTGTGTCGGAGGATGGCCCGTGAACGAAAAGAAGTATCGGCTTGGATTGGCACTGAGTTCAGGCGGAATTCTCGGCTACGCGCATGTAGGTGTTCTGCGCGCGCTGGAGGAGATGCATGTGGATGCCGATCTGCTGTCGGGTTCGTCCATGGGAGCCCTTGTCGCAGTATTCAGCGCCAGCGGACTGGATTCGTATGCTATTGAGGAGATTGGTCTCAAGTTTGCCTCGCAGGTGGCCGCTCTTTTCGATCCCCTTGCGCCGATCGACCATGTGCGGGGGCCGCAACGCCTGCGGGCACAGCTGCGCAAGATACTCCCCGTCACCTTGTTTGAAGCGCTCCGTAAACCTGTATGCATTGCAGCGACGGATGTTCAAACAGGCGAGGCTGTCATCTACGACCGAGGATCCATCTGGGAGCCGCTGTCTGCCAGTTTCTGTCTCCCGGGCATCTTCCCGATCGCGAAAGTCGGAGACGGGTATTTCCTGGATGGGGGGATGTCCCTCCCTGTTCCCGTCACGGAACTGCGGAAGCGCGGAGCGACGCGCGTCATGGCTGTATCCCTGTATGATCCGCTTCAGAACGACGAGTACAAACCGAGTCTCAACATTGCCAGACTCCTGGGCAGAGCGCTCAATCTCATGCTCAACAATATCGCGAAAGTGGAACTCGTTACGGCGGACCTGGTTGTCCGACCCGATCTGAGGGGCCTGTCGCCCACAGATATCCACGGGTACATCGTACGGGGATACGAGGCCGCCATGATGCACAGGACCGCCATAGAGGCTATGGTTGATTGACATACGTCATCTGCTGAACGAAGCGTGGAGCGCGGCTCGCATGTGGATAGCGAGCATCGCCCGGGGGTTCTGGAAGTCGCTTGTACCATATATCCCGTCGGCCGTCGCCCTGGCAACCCTCGTGCTGATCGGGACGGTTGTCTGCACTATTGTCCGTGTCAGGCGGGATCGGCGTTTTCACGATACCACGATGCACATGGTCGACACCATGGACGGCGTCGAGTTCGAACGCTTCTTGGCTGACCTGTTCCGGCATATGGGATATGGCGTCCAGCATGTCGGGGGCAGCCATGACTTCGGCGCCGATCTTGTCCTCCTTTCGCGCAGGCAGCGCATCATCGTTCAGGCGAAACGGTATACGGGCAACGTAGGTATCGGCGCGGTCCAGGAACTTCTGGGGGCCATGCGTTACTATGGCGGAACACGCGGAATCGTCGTGACCAGCGGGGGGTACACGGAATCCGCACGCCGATTGGCGGCCTGTTCGAGTGTCGAGCTATGGGACCGGAACCGACTTGCTGTGGTCATGGATAATGTTGCCCGCCGCAGGAGTCATGGCCGGCCGGAACCCGTGTACAATGAACCCAAGGGGTAATCCATGAAGATAGCGACCTGGAACGTGAACTCTGTGCGCGCGCGACTGCCGGTGATCCAGCGCTGGTTGGAGCAATCACGGGTAGACGTGCTCGTCATGCAGGAGACCAAGACGGTCGACGAATTGTTTCCTTTCGAGGAGTTCCTGTCTCTGGGCTA
>JAKLHS010000063.1 GCA_022710025.1 Caldisericota bacterium
CGCAACGGAGTGCCGTATCTCACTGAAGTAGGCGTCCATGCTCAGGGATCGCGCATCCGAAGGCTCCCCGTCCGTAAAGAGGATGATGGCTCCCTGGCGGTGCGCGGCAGACGTACCAGCCTGCTGGAAGAGGCTCGCTGCCTGGAGGATGGCCTTGCTGAAATCCGTCTCGCCCAGCCGCTGGGTCTCCATCGTGGCAAGAGCTTCCTCGAGGTCGGCCAGCCCTTCGTCCGCAGAAGCGTTCGTGACGGCGACGATAGGTGCCGACGTCACCGGACGCGAGCCAAAGGCGACGATACCGGCACGTATGTACGGTTGTTGCCGCGACAGGTCTGCAAGGCTTTCCACCACGTACCGCGACGCCGACAGACGGATGCGGCCGGGATCGGAGGGAGGCATCCCGTCAAAGGACGTGCTCATGCTGCCCGACTGATCGATGGCGAGCACGACATCGACAGGATACCCATCCAGTGCTGTCATCATCGTATCAGGAACAGAGACAGACATATCGATATGTCCGGCCGCACAGCCGTACAAGCCAACAACGGCAGCAAGCAACAGCGTCAGGGCAATCGAGACAGCAGTAGCATGTCCTCTTCGTTTGGTGTATTTCCAGTCAGCATCTGCAGACATGAGGCCCCCCACAGCAGACAGTTCTATCTTCAAACTCTATAGTTACTTAACAATCTTTGCAAGTACAATGTCCGGAAACAGTGACGTCCAGTTTCCGCCGATCCCTGTTTCAGGAGTTGATAGGACGCCAGCGCCCGTGTTCTGTGCGAAGAGTTTGCGCTTCTTGCAGTTCGTTCCGGTAGGTCTACCATGAATACGAAAGCGCTCATGGAGGGCAGCATGGATGATACAGCTGAACGTTCTGAGGAGCGAGGATACGGCGCCCGGCAGATGCTTCCGAGCGATTCCATCTTCTGCCGCATAGGGGAAGACTTGACGTTCACGGCGGCTCATGAAGAGGATGTGTATGACCTGGAGCCTCATCAGGCGGCGCTGGTACAGCTCATGACTGCGCTGGCGCAACGCAAGAAGCCAAATGCCATCATCATCGGAAAACCGGGAGTCGGGAAGACGCACCTCGTCAGGATGCTTGCCTGGCTGATAGCCCGGGATCTCGTGCCCGAGTGGCTCAAGGGCCGCAAGATCATCAAGACGGACTTCGATGCAATCAATGCTCTGACCAGGTCGTCCGAAAACATGTGGCCCGAACACACACGCCACGTCAAGCAGATGACGCAGGAGGCCGCGAGAAACCATGTCATCCTCTTCTGGGACGAGTTCGGCACCGTCGTGGACTGGCCTCACACGATCTGCATGCTGAAACCTGCTCTTGCAGATGGGACGCTGTCAATGATCGCAGCTTGCACCGACGCTGAATATCAGCGTTTGTTGTCACGGGACGCGCCGCTGGCCCGGCGGTTCGCAGTCGTGCTGCTCGAGGAGCTGGCGGGAGATGAGCTGAGAACCGCTTTGCGACGGGAGCGTACCGCACTGGAGCGACAGTACCACGTTTCTGTTGCAGATGAAATCATTGATCATGCTGTTCGGCTCACCGGCGCCTATCTTCCTTTCATGGTCCAGCCGGACAAGGCGATCGACGCGCTGGACCAGGCGTGCATCGTTGCCATGAACGAGAAGAGGAACACCGTCCAGCGCCGGGATGTCGAACGCGTCGTCGCGAAGGCCGCGCGCATCCCCGATGATGTCGTGCGCGGCATCGTGACTGATCAGCAGGCTATTCGGACCGGCCTGGGGCAATGGATCATGGGGCAGGACGGGGTGGTCGATGCCGTGGCGAACCGTCTGTTCATTACCCGGAGTGGGACCAACTTGAACCCGCACAGGCCGCTCGGTTCCTTCCTGCTGACGGGTCCGAGCGGGGTCGGCAAGACCGAGCTGGCCAAGGCGGTGAGTTTCTACCTGACAGGCAGCGAGGATAACCTGATCCGGTTGGACATGTCGACCTACAATACTGCCGAATCCATGGCGGAGTTGCTCGGGCGCCAGACGGCCAATCCGGATGGGAATTACATACCCAAGTTGACCCGGGAGGTTACAGATCATCCCTATGGCGTCCTCCTGCTGGATGAGTTTGAGAAAGCCGGGTCGTGGGTCTGGATGTATTTTCTGCAGGTATTTGACACGGGACGGCTGACAGATTTTCTTGGCAACGTTCTGAACTTCGAGAACATGGTCATTATCCTGACAGCCAACGTCATCGCTGAGCGGCATATGGAAACGATCGGCATGGTGCCCCCTGACCGGAGTGAACAGGCTTTTCGGGAAGAGGCGCTGAAGGCTGTCGAAGGCCGGTTTCCTGCCGAGCTTCTCGGGCGACTGGACGACATCCTCGTTTTCAAACCGCTGACAGATGCCGTGAAGCGGTCGTTCGTGCTTCAGAATATCCAACGGCTCGGGCGCCGTCTGGGCAAGGAGATCAGCGTGACGGACGCGGCGCTTGCCGTCGTCATGGCATCAGGGTTTGACGACCGATACGGCGCTCGGCGCCTCTCCCTGGAGATCGACCGCATCTACGGACGCGCGTTGGCAGAGCTGAAGCAGAGAACAGACGAATGGCAGGCTGCGCAGTCGCTGGTGCTCGATGTGACGGATGGCTGTGTCACGGCTACCGTGAAGCAGCCAGGCGGTGGCGGAGAGACCACTCCGAGCTGAAACGCTCTTCTGCTGAGGCAGACGTTTCCTGCCACCAGGTTTGGCACGAATTGTGCACAACAGAACACGGCAGCCGGGGCCGACGGAGGGCCGGCCCGGCTGCCGAAACAATATGCGGTCAGAATGTCTGCTGGTTACTGGGTTCCTGATATCGCGTATCGTCCAGTGCATTGAAAACGCCTTCGAATGGGAGTACATCAGTCAAGATGTGCCCCATAGTCTGCACCTCCCTATAAATGTCCCCGGCTACGTATGTTGGAAACACATCATTGGCCTGTTCAGGCTTGAGGTAGACACGCAGACCCTTTTCGCCGGCACGATACCAGCAGCAGGATACAGAGGCATGCTTGTGGAAGTGAATGTCCTGGACTGTCTTGAACAGGATACGATCCGCCAGACTGAGGGCGTCAACATTCAGGAAGTAGTTGCCGTCGCGTACCTGCGCGGCTGATGGCTGGTCAAAGCCAAGAACAGTGGCCACGAGTCGCAGAAGAGTGTGTTCTTCCAGTTCGTCGATCTCATTGGCGATGCGCATCAATGCATTTGCGTCAATAGGCTGTTGATGAATTGAATCGTTCCATGAGTCGAGTTTCCCAAGGACGGTGCGACAAAGGCCCTGCGCCTCACTGGAAGGCACGATACCATTTAGAGACTTAATCCTTTCGGTCAAAATCTGCACTTCAGAGCTTGTTCTTGCAGAACGTGCCCTGAAGTATGCTGGATTTGACACACGCGCCACTTGAACGTCTGATGCGTCTAGAAATCTGAGCAGCGCCTCCACGGCCACCACATGATCAGGTTGAAGACTCCGCAGTTCACATAGCAGGTTCCCGCGAGTCCTCCGAAGGTTTTCGTTGACCTCAGTCCAGAGGCTGAATGCTTTCTCAGTGAGCATGCCATGGTGTTTTGGTAGAAGCTCCTCCTCTTCCTCTGCTTCATTTTTTGGAACAAGAGGCATGGACCGCCTGTGGTACTTTGCGATAAGCGATACAAGGTCACGTCCCTTCTTGACAGACGGAAGATATTCCTGACTATCCATGAGTCCGCTGGATGAATACGCATGCCAGTCCCGCACCAGCGATGGAAACAAATCCAGGGGGACATCGATAGAGGTATCACCAGACACCACACTGTAGTTGATATTGCTATGGCCAATATCGTGCAGCCAAATTGCTGCAAACAGGAGATACAGGCCCCCGTCTCCCCCAATGTGGTCTACTAATTGTGGATACTCTCCTATTGCCTCCACTGCGAACTCCATTAACCGAAGGCTGTGGCTCTTGCTGTGCTCGACTGTTTCCGGTATCTGATCGCCGAGCCAGACATTCTGCCAGTAGGGAATTCGTTCGATAATGATCCTTCGTAGCTCTTGGGAACGGATCTGTTCCAGCAGGATGCTGCCTGAACCCGACAGTGCACGGTCTCGCTTGTCGTACATCTGCCTAATAACCTCTCCATAGCAGTTGGGAAGACAGGGATCCGCCGGTCCGCCAGTCTGATCGAAGAGATCACGTACCTGTTCCGGGACGACATTCAGAAATCCCTTGGTGACCCCACCTTCCTGATGCAGAACGGAATGCAGCTCCTCGAACATCCCAAAATCAAGAGCGACTGGAAATCGCGGCAATTCATAGACATCATTACTTGTATCATGCGAATAGAGAATCCGAACACGGGGGTACCTGAGGAAGATCAGAGGCCAGATGGCCCACAGGCCCTTGAATCCACCGGTCGGATTCAGGAGAATCTCATCGCGCGGATCCGGTCGAGAGGAGAGATATTCCAAGATGTTCTCTGCAAGTGAGCTGATGCCATTCAGAAACTCAGTTCTGTTTGTTGCGTTGATGTTCGATGTCTTCAAATCCGTTTGAGGATCTATTTTCTCAAGCGTCAGATGCGGAAAGAGTT
>JAKLHS010000064.1 GCA_022710025.1 Caldisericota bacterium
ACAAGCACCTCGCTGAATTTCGATTGTGCGAACAGTCCTAATGAATCACCCGCGAAAACGGCATGGGTCGCGCACGCGATGACGCTCTTGGCTCCCTCGTCCAGGGCCCGCTTGCAAGCACTCAGCATTGTGTTGCCGGTGTGAATGGCGTCGTCTGCAATGATAACATTCTTATTCCGCACATCACCGATGAGTGACTGTATCTCTACGGCATCTGGCGACAAGCGCTTCTTGACAAACAATGCCTGCGAGGCGTGAAGCGTCTCGGCGAACGCATTGGCACGGGCTGCTCCTCCGACATCCGGTGATAGGACCACTAAGTCGCCGAGCTCCTTGCGCTTGATATACTGCGCAAACTGGACCATCGCCGTGAGGTTGTCCATGGGAATGTCAAAAAACCCTTGGATTTGTGCGGCATGCAAGTCGACTGCTACGACCCGATCTGCTCCGGCTGCTGTAACAAGATTTGCAACAAGCTTTGCGCTGATGGGCTCGCGAGAACGCACCTTTCTATCCTGACGCGCATAACCGAAGAACGGGATAACCGCCGTAATGCTTGCAGCAGAAGCTCGTCTCAGCGCATCAAGAAGGATAAGAAGCTCGAGGAGATTCTCAGCAGGAGCGTTGGTCGACTGAACAACATATACATTGAGACCTCTGACGTTTTCGTTGATTCTCAGCTTGATCTCCCCATCGGGAAATCGCCCAATCTCTGCCTGTCCCAATGGAATGCCGAGGTATGTCGCGATCTTTTCTGCAAGTGGCTTGTTCGCATTTCCCGAGAAGATGCGGATGGGATTGTACTCATTGTCCATGTTTTTTCCTCCTGACCCAACCCTCTTTATCTACTTGGAGCGCTCGCGCAATACCCAAGGATTCCGAGGGTACGTCATGTGTGATTGTGGATCCCGTCGCCGTGTAAGCTCCCTCATGCACCGTCACGGGGGCGACAAGGTTGTTATTGGCTCCTATGAAGACGCCACGCTCGATCACCGTCCGGTGTTTTGTATGTGTAAATCCGTCGTAGTTGCAGGTAATCGTACCGGCGCCGATGTTCACGTCTTCCGCGATCTGGGCATCTCCGACGTAGGAAAGGTGAGGAATCTTGCTGCGTTCGCCGATAGCAGAGGCTTTGACCTCACAGAACGCTCCAATCTTGCAATGTACCGCCGTGACCGTCCCCGGGCGGATATACGAAAACGGGCCGACCACGCAGTCGTCCCCGATAGTTGACTCTTCCACATGTGAAGCTATGACCGTACAGCGATTTCCAATCCGGGCATTCACGATAGTCGCATTTGGTCCGATCACGCCGCCCGAACCAATGACGGTGTCGCCTCGCAACCATGTCCCCTGGAATATTTCGGTATCGTTTCCAACGTTCACATCCCAATCAACGCGGACCGTCTGTGGCATGTTGACCGTCACTCCTCCGGAGTAAAGGGATTGCAGCTTGCGATCCTGCAGGATCCTCGTTGCCTGCGCCAACTCACGGCGGTCATTAACGCCAGCCAGCGTCCAAGGGTTGTCGGCTTCGTGGCAGTAGACGCGTTTCCCCTCCTGGACGGCCATTGTCAGGCAATCGGTCAGATAATATTCACCCTGAGCATTCTCCGGTCGAAGATTTTCCAGCCATTTTCTCAGCATGGATGATCGGAATAGGTAGATACCGGTATTGATCTCATGGATATCCTGTTCGGCAAGCTGTGCATCGCGGGCCTCTACGACTCCCAAGAAGGAGCCGTCCGGGCCTCGTCGTATCCTTCCAAGCTGGGCGGGCTCTTCCACGCTGGCCCCCAGAAGGGCGGCGTCTGCTCTGTTCTGTAGAGCTTCCGTCACGAATTCCTCGTAATCGGGAGATGATGGGATGGGGTCATCGCCGTTGCACACGAGCACATACTCGGCGGTGACAGCCGCCATGCCGCAGCGCACCGCATGTCCGCTTCCAAGCTGACCGGGCTGCGGCACATACACGAGCGCATCGCCGAAGATCTCGCGAAACGGCTCGTTTTCAGGCGGCGTAACTATCACGGGATTCTCGTCTATGTTCCCCAAAGCATGTACGACGTACCATACCATAGGATGTCCGAGAATGTCATGGAGAACTTTCGGTCTCATGCTCTTCATGCGCGTTCCTAGCCCACCGGCCAGGATCATCGCTTGTATTTTCCCTGTTCGCATGACCTAACCTTTCAGGATCCCCAGCTCAATGGCGGACTCACGGAACATGTCTGCGGCAAAATCAAGTTGTTCTTTGGTGTGAGCTGAGCACAGCATACACCGAATGCGAGCAAGCTCTTTGGGGACGGTCGGATAGCCTAGTGACTGGGCAAACACTCCCTTCTCGAACAACCGGGAAGAAAGGTCTTTTGCCAGTTTGCCGTCGCCAATGATAACGGGCGTGATCGGGGTCTCACTCCGCCATGTGTTGAACCCGTACTCTTTCATCTTGCCCTTGAAGTAGGTAGCATTGTCCCACAGCTTATGCACGAGCTCGTCGCTCTCCGTCAGGATATCCACGACCTTCAGAATAGCGCCTGCGTCGGCCGGCGTAATCGTCGAGCTGAAGAGAATGGTTCGCGACTTGTTTTTGAGGTACTGCACCAATGCATGGGTGCCTGCCACATACCCGCCTACGACGCCAAATGCCTTTGACATCGTTCCCACCTCGACGTCTATCTCCCCCTCGAGATGAAAGTGATTCACGATACCGCGGCCATGATCCCCCAACACGCCTTCCCCATGCGCATCGTCAACCATTGTGACTGCGTCATATTTCCTGGCTGTCTCCACGATGTCGGGCAAGGGAGCGATGTCTCCATCCATGCTGAAAACCCCGTCTGTAACGACGAATTTTGTCCCCGGTTCGTGTTCATGCTCGGCCAACTTTTCCTGCAGGCTCTTCGTATCACAGTGTTTGAACGGTATGATCTTTGCCTTGCTGAGACGACACCCGTCGATAATGCTGGCATGATTGAGTTCATCACTGAAAATGAAATCGCCTTCGTGCACAAGTGCCGGGATCGTTCCCGAATTGGCTGTCAATCCTCCCTGATACATCAAGACATCCTCTACCTGTTTGAAGGCGGCCAGTTTCTTTTCGCCCTCCACGATAAGCCGGGTATTGCCGATGATCGTCTTGACGGCTCCCGAGCCAACACCGAACTCATCGATCGCCCTCTTTGCCGCTTCTTTGACATCTTTCCGGCCGATGATTCCGAGGTAGTTATTTGCTGCCAGGTTCACAACGTACTTACCATCGATTGTGCATGCCGGTCCTTGTTCGGAGTCCAGCGTTCTGATGCGGACGCTCAAACCTTCACGTTCCAAACGATCGAGCTCCGTCCGCATCATGCCTTGAAATTTCTCGTTCATTCAGCTACCTCCCGGAGATTTCAAGCACAACCTTACCGCAGGTGCCTGCAACCATGGCGTCCATACCGGTTTGCCACTCCTCAAATGGCAGTTTGTGGGTAATGGCCGGCGACGGGTCAACCAATTTCGAGGACAAGAGGCGTGACACAGTCTGCCACGTCGAGAAGATCTTCCGGCCCGTAATACCATAGATACGGATGTCCTTGAAGATGACCTCGTTGCTGAGGTCGAGTGATACTGGCCCGTCAGGCAAGCCGAGCATAGACATCCGGCCCCCTGGAGTGAGAACGGCAAGCCCCTGATGAATGGCTTTCTCGCTACCGGACATCTCCAGCACGACATCGACTCCTGCGCCATCCGTATGGGAACGAACTATGGATTCTGCATCGTCACGGCGCGGGTTCAGCGTCACATCCGCTCCCATTTTTCGCGCCAGATCAAGGCGGTAGTCGGAAAGGTCGCTGACAATCAGCAAGGATGCTCCAAAAGCTTTCGCTATGCCGACAGCAAGTATTCCTATCGGCCCCGCTCCTGTTACGAAAACTGTTTTTCCACTGACGGACTCTGCATTGACTGTGTCGAGAGCGTTACCCATCGGCTCCTGAATCGACGCCCAGTCAGCAGGTATCGATTTGCTGTTTTTCCACAGCACTCGCTCGGGGACGGCGATATATTCGGCAAAAGCTCCTGCGCGATCGACACCAAGGATCTGGAGATTCCGGCAGACTTCACTGTGCCCGGTGTGACACTGGTAACAGTGTCCACAATAGATATGCGTTTCAGCACTGACAAAATCTCCTTCTTGGAAGCCGCGTACAGCCTTCCCTGTTTCGACTACATGTCCAGCAAACTCATGCCCCATGATGTGCGGCGTCCTGATTCGTTTCTGTGCCCACTCGTTCCACACGTAAATGTGGACGTCAGTGCCGCAGATCGACGCATAATCGATCTTCACGAGTGCCTCATCGTCGCCGACGACGGGAATCTGTGTCTTGATCAGCGTTGCTCCCTTCTCGGGACGTTCCTTCACAAGCGCAAGCATCGATCCTGTCATTCCGCCCCTCCCCCTTTTTGCCTGTTTTTCAAATGACACGTGAACGTACGTTCCGGACATTCC
>JAKLHS010000065.1 GCA_022710025.1 Caldisericota bacterium
GATCATGATGACGAGAAACGTCTTGAAACGTCCGTCGAACCCTTTGAGCGACAGATTCAATGTTCTCCGCCCGTCCCCCGTCGGCGCGTTGTCTCGGACGAAGAATGCGATGAGCGGCAGGGTCATCACTGCCGGGACGCTCACCAGGATCACCAGCTTCTGGAACATCTCCCGCGTGAGGATCGTCGCGGTTCCCTGACCCGCTGCCACGATCGTGGCAGCCGCTGCCAGCATGCCGAAGACCGATCCCAATGTGTCCATGGAACGACCGTAGCCAAACGACCGGCCCAGCTTTTTCTTCTCCGACGAGTCTGCCAGCAGGGCATCCTTGGGCGCCGACCGTACGCCCTTGCCAGCCCGGTCGGCAGAGCGCAGGAACGCCGCCAGCGGCCATGAACCAACGAAGTACAGCAACGGTTTGGTGATGTTCGAGATGACATAGCCGGTGAACGCGAGCCACTTCCGTTTTCTCAGCCTGTCCGACAGCCAGCCGAAAACCCATTTCAGCAATGTTGCCGTCGTTTCCGCCAATCCCTCGATGAAGCCGATGATGGACGGCTTGATGCCCAGCGCGTTGTTCAGATACAGTGGCAGCAGCTTGACCGTCACCTCGCTGCTGAAATCGGTCAGCATCGAAACGAAGCCGAAGACGAAGACGTTCTGGCTCAGCCCGAAGAACGTGCGTTGCGGCTTGGATTCGTTTTGCTGTGCCTGCCTGTCGTTGTTTGTGACACTGGGATCCATTGATTCACCTCGGTCCAATAAATGTAACGTTAGTTACAATAGTGCACATGGAGCCCCGCGTCAACACCCTGCTCGCCTTGATCGGTAAGCTGTTACCATCAAGCGACGGAATTCAACCCCTCTCCGCTTTGAGGATCCTTATCACATCACTTTTTGTCAGGGTCTTGCCATAGGAGACCACCTTGCCATCGATGACCAGCGCAGGTGTTGTCATCACCCCATAGGCCGCTATGTCGGCGAAGTCTGTCACGTGTTCAACCGACGTATCCATGCCAAGCTCTGCGAGTGCATCCCGAGTTGCTGCTTCTAGCGCCTTGCATTTCTGACAGCCGGGGCCGAGCACTTTGACGCTCGGCCCTTCGCTCTTTTTTGTCTCAGCCCTTTCGATAGCCTCCGGACTGCAATTTCCACCGCAGCTGCAGGTTGGTTTGGACTGTTTTTCCGCCTTCTTGCTGATATCGAACAATGCCATGACGGGCCCCCCTAGATAAACAAGTATTGGAACGCGTTGAACACATAACCGACTACGATGATGCCCAGCGTGCAGATGCCGATGAACAAGGCGAGCAACCGCGGCTTGACGGCCCTGCGCAACATGATCATAGAGGGAAGGCTCAGCGTCGTGACGGCCATCATGAATGACAGGACGGTGCCCAGTGGAACTCCCTTGTACAACAGGGCTTCCGCTACCGCAATCGTGCTGAACGTATCCGCGTACATCGGAACGCCGACCAGCGTCGCCAAGACGACGCCCAGTGGATTTCTGTCGCCCAGGACCGCTTCAATCCAACTTTCGGGGATCCAGTTGTGAATGATCGCGCCCACGCCGACGCCGATCAATACATACAAAAAGACCCTTTTGAACGTGAAGGCCGTCTGATCTCTTGCATAGACAACTCGTTCCCGTGCAGTCAGAGCAGGCGAATCGATGCTGATACTCCCGGCGCGCTGCACAAACTCCTCGACATAGCGTTCCATGTGCATCTTCTCGATGATCGTGCCACCGACGATGGCGATGACCAGCCCGACGACGATATACGCTATCGCAATCCTGGCGCCAAAAATACTGATGAGCAGCAGAAGGCTTGCCAGATCGACCATCGGTGACGAAATCAGGAATGAAAAGGTCACGCCAAGCGGCAATCCTGCACTGGTGAATCCGATGAACAGCGGAATCGACGAACACGAACAGAACGGCGTCACGGTGCCGATCAGAGCGCCGACACAGTTTGCCCCGACGCCATGGAACCGCCCCAGGATCTTCCTGCTGCGTTCCGGCGGAAAGAAGCTTTGTACGTACGAAATAAAGAAGATCAGTAAGCACAAGAGGAGAAAGATCTTGATGACGTCGAAGAGGAAAAACTGGACACTGCCGCCAAACCGGGCCGCCGTATCGATCCCCAGCTGTCCCAGTAATCTGCCAATGGCTTCATTGAGCCATTTCATGCCCAATATCTGGCTCTGGATGAACCTCCACACCATGTCAATCAGGTCCCTTCGACAACCCGCCGGGCATCTGGCGTTCCAAGAACTGCAGGAAGGCGCCGAGGGTTGACCGGTTCAGGGAATAGTGGGACCATTTCCCTTCCCTGCGAACGTCGACGAGACCGCTTGCACAAAGAATCTTCATGTGGTGTGACAATGTCGGCTGAGTAACGTCGAATCGCTCCAGCAGTTCACAGGCACACGTTTCGCCATGGCGGGCAAGCACGTCGACAACAGCGAAACGGACAGGATCCCCAAGAGCCTTGCAGAGAGCAACAATATCGGGTGCATCCATATGGTTTTCCTCACATCGATAAATATCAATGCGATGATATAGACATATAGATGAATGTCAATATATGGCAAGCATGCTTCCGAAGGCGTGCCTGATGCGGCGGAACCGCCGGGTTCCGCCGCATTGTTTCATTCCAGCTCCTGTACCTGCCGCGCCAGTGTTCGTACAGCCTTGCTGCAGCCGCACAGAATCGAAAGCAGAAACCCCAGCGTGCCCGTGCACAAAAACATTACCGCCATACCAGAGCCGCGGCCTGTTCCGACGATGTGCGCAAGGATTTGCGCGAGCGGAATACCAGAAGCCATCAGCGGTTCGAACACACGATCTGCCAGAAAACCGCCCAAGAGCAGACCGATAGGAACAGTGCTTGTCTGCAACGAGTTGACGGCGGCAAACACCCGGCCCTGCAACTCACGGGGAATAATGCCGTAATACAGTATATTCTGACCCGCCTGGATGAACGGAACGGGGAAGCTGGCAACAAAGCCAGCTGCCAGCCAGCATGACAGGCTCCGCCCTGCACCGAGCAGCAGGTCGCCCATGAGAAAGGATACGGCCGCCGCACCGAAAATAAGCAGTACCGGATCCTTCCGTCTCCTGCTCCCGGCCACGAACATCCCGCCGATGATGCCGGCAAACCCTATCATCGAAGATACGGCTCCTGCCGTCCTCACACTGCCGGACCGCGCCAGCAACATGGGGGAAAGGATGTTTTCGTAGGTCACCTGCGCCAGCAGATTGACCAGCGCCATATACCCGATGAGCATCCCCAGGCCAGGGATACTCCGCAGGAACCTGAAGCCTTCGCGCATGCTCTCCCTGATCCGCGTCACACTCGGTGACGGGATTTCGGGAATACGCACCAGGAACAGCAGACAACAGAGGGCAAAGCAGAAACTCAGCAGATCACACAGGATCACTGCATCCAGGCCCCAAAATCCAAAGACGCCGGCGGCAAGCATCGGCGCGAGCAGACCCACCGCGGAATTGGAGAATCCGCGCAGCCCCGCTACGCGGGGCAGGTGCTCCTTGGGCACCAGCAGCCCCACCGCCACAGCGGAAGCTGAGCACTGGATAGCACTCATAGCGCCGGCCAGTGCATTCAACAGGCCGATATGCCATAATCTCAACATGCCCGCGCGAACGAGCAACAAAGCACATAGTGTTCCGCAAGCAGTGACAGTGTCGGAGAGCAGGAGCAGCCGTTTCTTCGGCAATCTGTCGACAAGAACGCCGGCAAACGGTGATGACAGCACGAAGGGCAGCCACGAGCACAACATCAGACTGGAAACGGTCATCGCACGTCCCGTCATCCCAAAAGACCATAATGTCAGGGCATAGGCAGTCATCATGCTGCCCAGTTGCGATACCGTCTGACTGAGCCAGAAAACAAGATAAGACATATTGTTCATGAATGTTCCGCTCCTTGTTTGTTGTGTGTCAAGAAGCGGAGCCGGAAACCAGAACTTCAGCTCTGCACGTCGTTTACCGGCCGGCTCCGCGCAGAGCGGTCCGGTTCATGCGGTCGTAGCCCATGGCTTGCACCTCCCTTGGTGAGATCCGCCAAGTATAGCATGTATTCCGGGGATCGTCACAGGAAAACGGTCGTGCCGCCGTACAGTGGAGGAACCGTCGACCGGCGACAGCTTCGTCGATTCGACATCCTGTGCCGTGAGCGATATCATGAATGCTGGCGGACTACCAACGACGCGCAACCGCGGGAGATATGATGATCGCACAAAGAAAACGCACGATATGCGGCATTTTGGCCTTGCTTGCAGGAATATCCCTGTTGTGCTGTTCCTGCAGCCGGCTCGGAACGACATGGGAAAACAGGAGGCTCGGGTTCTCGGGCGGCAACATCGGCCAAGGCGGACTCATGTGCGGCGATGGGAACGGCCATGTGTACTACCGCAGCGAGGCCGACCACTGGCGCCTGTACCGGGCGGCTA
>JAKLHS010000066.1 GCA_022710025.1 Caldisericota bacterium
GGGACAGCATTATGGAAAGACACGAGCGTTCAGCCCTCGACAACCTACTCCTACCGTGTCAAAGCGCGGAATGCAGGGGGCGATTCCGGCTGGTCGAATACGGCTGTCGTGACGACGCCGTCGAGCGTCGAGACCGTCGTCATCAAACTGACGATCGACAAGACCGACTACACCGTGAATGGGGTGTCCAAGGTGATGGACGTGGCGCCGGTCATCAGGGAGAGCCGCACACTGGGACCCGTGCGGTACATCGCTGAAGCGCTCGGAGCCGACGTACAGTGGGATCCTGTCGACCGCAAGGCGACGGTCTCCCTCGGATCCCGGAAGATCGAACTATGGATCGGGAAGAACACAGCGAGAGTCGACGGCAGCTACGTGCTGATCGATCCTGCCAATCCCGATGTCGTTCCACTGATCCTTCCTCCGGGGCGCACCATGCTGCCGTTCCGGTTCATTGCCGAGCAATTGGGCGCGCACGTCGACTGGGATCCTATCGGGCGTGTCGTAACGATCACCTACCCGGCCTGAACGTTGACATATTGACGGCAACTCCCGCACCCAGTTTCATTTCCGGGTGCAGGAGTTTGTCTGTGCAACGAGAAGAGTGATCAGAACCAGGGGTTGGTCGCAAGCTCCTGGCCGACTGTCGTGGGTATGCCATGCCCTGGAAACAGTCGCGTATCTGCAGGCAGTGACAGGAGCGTCGAACGGATGCCCGCGACCAGCAGTTCACAGGAGACCGGGTCAGACGTCCTTCCGATGCTCCCGGCAAACAACGTATCTCCGACGAAAGCATGGTCGGATGCGATGAGCACCGTGCTCGCCGCTGTGTGGCCGGGGATCGTGGCGACGCGATAGGTGATGGTCCCGATTGCGATTTCCTGGCCCGCGGCGAGGGGCGATGGCACCGCCTGCAAAACAAAGGGCGAACGGAGTTGCATGGCGAAGCTGGCCGACGGGTCCCGGGCGATTGCGGCTTCCCGCGGATCCATGGCAAACACGGCGTCAGGGAACTGCCGGAGGATTGCGTCCGCCCCGGAAACGTGATCGACATGGCCGTGTGTGCAGACAATCCATCGAAGTTTCCCTTTCGTCTCCTCGACAAGAGTCACAACCTCGATCAGTTCACGGTTGAGAACCAGCCCGGGGTCGACGAGCATGAGATCACGTCCTGATTGCACAAGATAACAATTGGTCGACAGCGGGCCGACGGACAATCGTATGACGGTCGCTCCTGCCATTATTTCCTGTAGATGGTCCATAGTGCCTCCCGGTATCAGCAGCTCCCAGTATAGCCGGAGAGCGGTGATTGCATGGCTGCAGAGTGCCGGCTTGTGCGCAGTCGCCGCATCGCGCTATAATGTTCCCAGCTTCGGGAGGCGCAGACCGGAGAACGTACGGGACGGTTGTTCTCGGCGTCATGACGTTCGCGTGCAGTGACGAGGCCGACTGTCGCATTCAGCCGAAGCTATGAAACACAGGAGGAGAGAACCGTGGGAAACACAGGCAGGCAACGAGCAGAAAGCACTCCCGATGAGCGAAAGGACAAGCACCAGAGGGAACGGCTCGTCCAGCTGGCACGATCAGCCGGGAAGGAACTGAGTACGTTCGTGAGGGAAATCGAGGAAGCATGTCCGCCCGGGACGCCTCCCGCCGAAGCTCTCTTGGATGCTGCCGTCGTCATGGCCGAGCAGGATCAGCTGAAGCCCGCACTTGCCCTGCTGGAACGTTCGGCTGCCCTGTACGAAGAACAACATGACACGGCGGGGCTCGCTCGTGTGTATGTCAATATGGGACCGGTGTACGGCATGCTGGGAAATATCGAGAAAGGCATCTCCTGCTCGCTGAAAGCGGAGACGCTGGCGCACGACCTTCCGCCCGACAGTGACCTGATACTGCACTATGCAAGCGACTTGGGAGGCATGTACACCGAGACGGAACAGTGGGACGAGGCGATGCGGTACTTCCAGCTGGCGTGCGATACCGCTCGGGGCACGGGCAACAAGGAACTGGAAGCAGACGCCTTGCTTATCATGAGCCAGGTCGCGATAGCGCAAGGGAACGCCGGCCGCGCCCGTGAGCTGGCTGATCAGGGGGGCGCCGTCGGGATCGGGTTGGCCGACAAGGGATTCCAGGCGCGAGCCCTCCAGACGCTCGGCGACGCGGAGGAACTGGATGGTCGGCATCAGTGTGCACTGGAGCTGTTTCAGAAGGCTCTCGACATGGAGGCTGATCAGCCGGACGCAGAGCTGAGGCAACAGCTTTTCTGGGAAATGAGTGAGGCGTATGAGCAGCTCGGCAACACGGAATTGGCCGAGGATTACCGTAGCCGTGCGGCGGAAATCGGCGGGGACGAAGCGGAGTCGGGCGATTAACGAGCCTGTTGTTGTAATACAGACGAACAGACGATCAATACAGCGGAGGTAGAACCATGGACTATGAGCATGAGCTGATAGAAACTGCGCGTGCGCTGGTCGCTCCCGGGAAGGGAATCCTGGCGGCTGACGAAAGCGTGGGCACTATCGGAAAACGGTTTGCGAAGATCGGCGTTCCCTCGACGGCGGAAACGCACCGGACGTACCGGGACATGCTGTTTACGACACCGGACATCGAGGAGTTCATCTCCGGCGTCATCCTGTACGATGAAACCATTCGGCAGGAGTCGCTGGGAGGAACGCCGTTTGCTCAGCTTCTGGCGGAAAAAGGGATCATACCGGGCATCAAGGTAGATATCGGCACAAGTGAACTCGCCCTTCACCCCGGCGAGAAGATCACACAGGGGCTCGATGGACTTCGTGAGCGTCTGGAAGAATACCGGTCCATGGGAGCGCGCTTTGCCAAGTGGCGGGCCGTCATCACGATCGGGCCCGGCATACCTACCTCCGCGTGCGTCAGTGCCAATGCTCATGCTCTGTCTCGGTACGCTGCGCTTGCACAGGAAGCGGGACTGGTCCCGGTCGTAGAACCCGAAGTCCTCATGGACGGCGACCATGATCTAGATCATTGCGAGACGGTGACGACAGGTGTTCTGCGCTCCGTTTTCCGCGAGCTCACGCGGCAGGGAGTCATGCTCGAGGGCATGCTGCTGAAACCAAGCATGACGATTTCGGGCAAATCGTGCGCACATCAGGCGTCCGTGCAGGATGTAGCCGAAGCGACTGTCCGGACACTCCTGCGGACTGTGCCGGCTGTCGTTCCGGGCATTGTCTTCCTGTCCGGAGGCCAGTCGTCGGAAGTAGCAACGGCTCATCTCAATGCCATGAACAAAATGGGTCCGCATCCATGGGAGCTGAGTTATTCGTACGGACGCGCTCTGCAGGAACCTGCTCTCACGATCTGGCACGGTGAGCAGGAGAATACTTCTGCCGCGCAGGCTGCGTTCTACCATCGTGGTAAGTGCAACAGCGCCGCGCGTACGGGTTCGTACACGCCCGAGATGGAACGTTCCTAGACAACGGTCACACCACAGCGCTGCGTAGTCATGCGCAAAGCCCCTCCGTACGGAGGGGCTTTGCCTTTCTACCATGCAAGTGACACGTAAAAGAAGCGCTAGCCTCCCAGGTATGCTTTCTTCACGTCAGGGTTGTCGCGCAACTCTGCCGCCGTTCCGGCCAGGACGAGCGAGCCCGTTTCGAGAACGTATCCGCGATGGGCGATGGACAGCGCTTTGAACGCGTTCTGCTCGACGAGCAGGACCGTCTTTCCCAATCGGTTGATCTCCAGGATGATGCCGAAGATCTCCTCCACCAGAACAGGCGACAGACCCATCGATGGCTCGTCCAGAAGCATGAACGGGTTGTTCTGCATGAGGCCGCGCCCGACGGCCAGCATCTGCTGCTCGCCTCCAGAGAGGGTCCCCGCCACCTGGCGCCTTCGTTCCTTGAGGCGCGGGAACAGCGAGAAGACCTTCTCCTGGTTGGGGATCGCTGTTCTCTTGTCTCGTACCGACGACAGTGCGACATCCAGGTTCTCCTGAACGGTCAGGTTGCCGAAGATGCCGCGTCCTTCGGGAACGTGCGAGATGCCCATACGAGCGATGAGGTGGGGCGCCGTATGTGTGATATCTGTTCCCTCATACAGGATGGAGCCTGTTTTTGCTCGGACGATGCCGGAGATGGCCCGAAGGGTCGTCGATTTGCCGGCGCCGTTCGCGCCGATGATGGTGACGATCTCTCCCTTTTCGACCGTGAATGACACATCCTTGAGAGCACGTATGGAACCATAGTAGACATCTATGTTGCGGACTTCGAGCAGCATGTCACGCCCCCTTTCCGAGATAGGCTTCGCATACCCGCGGGTCATTGCGGACATGCTCGGGGACTCCTTCGCAGATCGTCTCGCCGAAGTCCATGACCTTGATACGTTCACA
>JAKLHS010000067.1 GCA_022710025.1 Caldisericota bacterium
CATGTACTTCGATCCTGACGCGCATGCAAAACCTCCACTCAACTCAAAGACAGACAACCGGGAAGTCGGGTCGTTTGGCAGTGATGCGCTCTGTCGAGCGCTTATTCGAACATGCTGCTGGATAGCACTTATTATAAGGATTGTCAAGCTGCATGCAATCGTCTCTTTGAGACGATTGTCATACGGCAGGCAAAGCGATTGTGTCGTACTCCGTTGACCTGTGTTTCAGGCAAGCAGTCTCGACGGTGACGAAGATTTTCCCTCGCAGATCTTCTTCCTAGACCCGTGCAATGAAAAAGACCCGAGGCTCAGATTCCGGATCTGCGATCGGCGTAGCCAGGTCCGTCGGGCGAGCCTGATAGACGGCACTGAAACCTGTTTCAAGGAGCGCCGAAGCGATATCCCGTATCGGCCATACATTCTCTACAAAGGTCTCGTCGAATCTCAGCCAGGCCCCCGAGTCCTGACGCACGAAGCCGGATATGCGGATGCGCCCCTGCCGTCGTTCCTCGTCATACATGCCCCGATTGATCACCATCGCATCGAGAGCATCTTCAACGGTGATGTTGTTCCATCTCCGCAAGCCGGCAAGCGTGTTTACATCAAATGCGAAGAGTCCTCCCGGCAGCAAACAGCGATGCACGCAGGCAAAGCACGAAAGCAACTCATCTATTCCTGCCAGGTGATTGAGAGCATCGAACGTCGCGACAGCAAGCCCGAAGCGAGTCGACATTGAGAAACTCGACGCGTCGCTCAAGGTGAACGAGGCCTCACCGGACGACACAAATGACGCGCAGTTGATACGCGCATGAGCCAGCATCGGCTCCGAGTTGTCGATGCCGGCGATAACATATCCTGCCTGAAGGAACTGGAGTGCCAGCTGCCCTGTGCCGCAGCAGACATCCAGTACGGAACGCTCACCCTGCGGACACGTCGCCTCATACAAGGCACGCAACTTCGGACCGACCATCGTGACAAAGCCAGTCCAGCGCTGATTGTATGCCTGTGCAAACGGTGCGCTGTACGACGTCTCCATGAATTCCTCCCGTTCCCTTTGTGCCATGCTAGCACCAGACCACACAGGGTCAACACTACATGCGGTGGGTGGACACAGAGACACAGAAAATGCCCCTCCTCGCGGAGGGGCATGCAGGTTCCCACAGCCAGATCCAGCTATCCGATCACTTCCCATTGAGAAGGCCGCACCTCGTCCCCGTATGTTTTCCGGGCTTCCAGGAGTCGTGCACGTTGTGCTTCCAGGACCGTGAAAAGGATCTCCGGGACATTGTCGGCACTTGTCCGCCAGCTTCCGATGACCCTGTCGATCTTGCTGATGTTTTCGGGGATCCGCAACGAAAACTCGGCGTCATACTCCTCTTGCGTATATTCCCGCCCGATGACCGATCGGAACAGCGGTGCGAGATCCTTATACTCCGGGATCCAGCCGGTTGCTGTTCTGACGGCATTCACGTCTCCGTGGCATCGCAATTCCATCCACTTGTACCAGACCTTCTTATCGTTCTTGCTGTTAAGGAATTTGCCTTCGCGACTCTTGAGAAAGTAGTTGACCGCGAAAATCTTCGGCAAGCGCGATGCGCCGTCGGCGAAGTCCACATTGATCTGAAGATATCTGCCCAATGGAATAGACAGGAAATCCAGGTTGGACATGGGGTTGTGCTGACGAACGCCTGCCTTGCCGATCGTGGCAGCAGTCGTCTCGGATTCTATCGACGCGCCATAGGCGACGATACCGTGCGCCCAGTCAAGCGACTCCTGTACCGGCACCCAGGTATCCGAGTCACGACCTCCGTAGACATATGCGCCCACCTCGACACCATCAGGATTGTCAACGTTCTTGTCCAGGTTCTCCAGCATATCGAGGCTCAGGGTGAACCGGGCATTGGCGTGAGACGGTGGCACCGGCTTTCCGGCTGCATCGACCGTTCCCGGGACCCACTCGCCCTTGAAGTTGACGCCGTGAGCGGGTACGGGCGTATCCTTGCCCTCCCAGTAGACGCCGCCGTCATCGGTCCTGAGTACGTTGCTGAAGATCACCTCGTGCCCGGAGGCGTGAAGAGCTTTCCACTGGATGGGATCATCTTTGCTGTTGACGCCGAGGATGATGCCAAACATGCCGTGCTCGCAGTTGACGGCACGCACGACGCCGCCGATCTTGCGCAGATACGCGATATCATCGCCGACCACGCTCTCTCCATCCAGCATGGCTGTCGATGTCTTGCCGCACATGGAGGGGAAAGCCCCCGTGAAGTATGTGACGCGATCGCTGGGGCCGTGAATTCCCATCACCAGCATGTGTTCACACAACCAGCCTTCCTGCGATCCGCGGTTGATAGCGAGCCGCATGGCCATCTTCTTCATGCCGAGCGTGTTCCCTGCATACTGGGTGTTGGCGCTGTATACGATATCGTCTTTGAGGTCGATGTAGATGCGCCGTTTATCGATGTTCTTCGTCACTTTGTTCTCAGTCAGCTCTCCCTCGGAGTGGACGAATTTGAAAAACCGGGCACCTTCGCCCTGACGTATGAACTCCTGGTAGCCAGGTCTATAGAGCAGTTTCTCGGAGTGTGCTACGTATGGGCTGTCGGTCAGTTGAACGCCGGGAATGGCAAATTCCGAACCATTCGGTCCCAGTGTGGCAAAGACGACTAGCATCTCCCGTCCATGCATGATGCCATTCATGACATCGTGAATATCGTTGAGCCCTTCGGTGCGGTCTCGAGTGGAGATCTGCGGTCCCAGTTCTTCGCCGGGATCGACGAGGATATTCGTGTGCTCCTTGTCCCTGCCCTGATCAAGGGGAGAATCAAAATGAAGTGTATGGCCGTCCACGGCCAGACGCTGTTCCTCGCCGTCACGAAGAGCCTTCTCCCTGATGTAGCGGAGGTCGCGGTCCGTATCGTCACAGACAAAGACACTCGCTGGATCCAGCAACGTGATGAAACGTGCGATAAAATCATACAGCTTTCCATTCGAGATCTTGACAAGCTTCGCGTACTGCTCTGCGCCAAGCCGTTCCTGCAGGAACCTGGTGACGTTTTCCGCCATGCAGACACCTCCGTCGATGTTGGCCCTCCGGCCATGGTTACTACGGAGACATTTTATACTATTGTGCAAAAACTCACAGGTCGCCCCGACGGGCGCCCCCGCAGACCACTCAGACCCAGTTTCTCTTGCGAAAATATCGGATAAGAAGGACAACGACGACAATCATCAGTATCCAGGCGAACAGGTAACCATACCTCCATTCGATCTCGGGCATGTACCGAAAATTCATTCCATAGATCCCGACGATGAAGGTGAGAGGTACGAAGATCGTGGAGATGATCGTCAGCGCCTTCATCGTGTCGTTCATCCTGTTGCTGAGCGATGACAGATACGCGTCCAGAATCGTCGAACCCAAGTCGCGGCATGTCTCCAGCATATCCATCAACTGAACGGTATGATCGTATGCATCACGCAAGTAGAGTTTTGTCTCGCTGCCGATGAGACCCGTCATGTCCTGCTGGAGTGCGACGATGACCTCGCGCTCAGGCCACACCGATTTACGCATCGTAAGCAGAGAACGCTTCAGCGTGAAGATCCTGTCCATGATTTCCGGTGTGGGATCGTCGATGACTGCTTGCTCGAGATCCTCCAGCTGATCGCTGATGAGTTCCAACAGTGGAAATGCCTCATCCAGGGCTACGTCGATCAACAAGTACAACAGGAAATCCGCGCCCGCCGAGCGCACCTTGCCGACGCCGCCCCTGATAGCGTTGCGCACAGGTTCCCAGGGATCGATGACGTCCTCCTGAAACGTGATGAGCGTCGATCCCACAAGGAAAGCGGCGATTTGTTCGGTGTGAACCTCTCCTTCGTGTCGCAGGAGTCTGAAAACGACGAATTTCTGGCCGTCATACGTCTCGACCTTCGGTCGCTCACGCAAGCTTTGAACATCCTCCAGCGCCAGAGCATGCAGGTTGTACTCCTTGCCGAGCCACTGCAGCACGGCCGGGTCGCCGACGCCTCCGACATCGATCCATGTCGTTCCCTGACGACCGACATACGGCTTGCAAGATGCGACATCCTGGAGCTCCTGCTCTTCGACATGTTCCCGATCGTACCACAACACCCGGATGCTCGTCGGCGGAACAGCAGCCCCTGTCGGCAGGGGATTCAGGGTTCCCGGGGGCGTCCCCGGTTCCTGTCTGCGGCGTCGATTCGAACGTCCTCCCTGTCCGCGTGAAGAGAGAGGGGAACCTCCCGTGCGGCGCCTCACGAACGTATCATCGTCAGGAGCCAGATACACGACTCCA
>JAKLHS010000068.1 GCA_022710025.1 Caldisericota bacterium
GGCCTTTGACGGAACGTCTGAGCAGGCTGTCTCCATGGATTGATCTGCCTGTTGATACAGCGAAGACAGAGAAATGGCGATGGATCAGCATGTTGTACGGCATCGTACCGTTGACAGCTAAAGACCGCTTTATGAAGCGACTGTCGGAGACACAACCGGGAACTTCCGTAGAGACGATTTTCGAGGACAAGATACAAAGCGGAGTCGTCGTGGCCTGCCCTCGTGAACGATTGGACGACGTCCGTATTCTCGTCGTTTCGGAAGGACTGATCGAACAGGATCTTGCGACGGTTCGGGGAACCGTTGCGTCTGCCGTCGATACGATCGAGGAATCCCAGCGCTCGATCAGGAAGAACATCTCGGAGCTGGAGCTAGAGGCGGCATCGCTCGTTGCTCACAGGCGGGAGCTTACCATCTACCATGAGTATCTCGTAAACGAGCAGAACCGGCTGAGGGCATCGGATATGCTCACGCGAACGCAGCGGTGCAGCGTTGTCACCGGATATGTTCGTCAGGCCGATACTTCATCACTTGAGCGACTGGGCTCGGAGCTGAAAGTGGCGTCATGCGTTGTCGATGATGCAGAGCAGGGAGACGAGACCCCGGTATCTATCACCAACAACAAGTGGCTGAAGCCCTTTGAGATACTCATCAACATGTTTGGATTCCCTCTCAGCTCAACCTTCGATCCCACGCCGTTTTTGATGATCCCTTTCCTCGCGTTTTTCGGTCTCTGTCTTGGAGATGCCGTATACGGGGCGTTGCAGATAGGTCTGTGTTACTACTTCATGCGCAAACACAGACGCTCATCCGGTGTGCGGAATTTCATGATGGTATTCGTGTACGGAGGAATAGCTTCCATCATAGTCGGAGCATTGACCGGAAGCTGGGCAGGGGATCTTCTGTCAGAAGCCTACCTTGGTATCGGGAATCCTGTATCGCGTTTTGTGGATTCGCTTACGATGATCAATCCGCTGCAAGCCGCGTTTCAATTCCTCGTCATTGTGTGGATCATCGGAGGTGTCAACCAGCTGTACGGCGTCTGCCTGGCCATCCATAAAGCTGCACGACGACACGACTACGCGACGATCATGTATGATTGCGTGGGCTGGCTCCTGTTGCTGCCGGGCTTAACGGCGATGCTCTTCATCGGCACCAAGTTTGGACCGGGTTTCAGGACGGGGTATCTGGTAGCGATGGGCATAGGCCTTGTGCTGCTTCTGGCAGGTGGCGCGCGCACTGGAAAGGGCGCAGGCAAGATCGCCGGAGCCCTCGTCAATCTCTATGGTATCCAGAGTTCGTACGGAGTGGGATCTTTTCTCGGTGACGTGCTATCGTACTCGCGATTGCTCGCACTAGGGCTCACAACATCCATACTCGGCTCATCCTTTAACATGATAGCGGCTTTGATCAAAGCTCCCGCTGCAGGCGTTGTTGTTAACCTTATCGTACGTATTGCACTGGGCGGCCTCGTGATGCTCTTCGGGCACCTGCTCAACTATTTCATGGGCACCATGGGAGCTTTTATCCACTCTGCGCGACTTATCCTGCTCGAATTTTTCGGCCGGTTCTACGAAGGGGGAGCTCCTCGGTTCCGGCGCTTTGGGTTTACGTCTGAAGTAGTCAAACTTGTCGATGACTCGTCGATGTCTTCAACCGGGAGGTAGGTACATGGGTGTCGAAGTATTCCTGGCAGTACTGGAAGGGTTAGCCCTTATCACGGTCACCACACTTGGCGGTTCACTGGCCTTCAAGATTACCGGCGCAGCCGTATCGTCGCTTGGAACGGTCCTGGTTTTCTGCGGAGCGGTCCTGGTTGTTATTCTGGGTGGTTACGGTTCAGCGGTCGGTATACGCATCTCGGGTTCGCAAGCCGCAGGAGTGCTATCCGAGAAACCGGAACTGTTCGGCAAGATGTTTGTCATCATGGCTCTGCCCGGCACGCAGGGGTTCTACAGTTTTGTCTGTGGGATCATGATCGTGGTTCTGTCCGGGGTGACGAGGGGGGGGCCACCGATATCGCTCGGGAAAGGGATTGCCTTGCTGGCAGTGGGTGTGTGTGTCGGAATCATCGAGCGACAGTCGGCCATCTATCAGGGTCAGTCATCTGCTGCGGCCGAGAGTCTTGTTGGACGCCAACCGTCTTCATCGGGACAGGCCATTCTCATCCCGGCTCTCGTTGAAACATACGCAGTTATCGGTTTGGTATCGGGTATACTGCTGATTCTCTGGATATCACAGGCTGCATTCTAGGGTGCGCAAGGCATGGGAACCGAGGAAGTCAAGACGGCGGTTCTCCAGGAGGCTACAGCGCAAGCTGATGCTCTAGTCGAGGCAGCTCTCTCCAGAGCCTCACGAATACTGGAGAACGAAAAACGGGCATTACAGGCGGATGCAGATACTCAGCTGGCGGAATATCGCCTGAAGCGACAGCGCGAGGCCGCCACGAAGAGCGCCGCTCTCCGGATCGAGCTGAGAAATGCCGTGCTGCAGCGCAAACAGGAGTTGCTGGAGGAGTTGTATCGATCGGTCGAACAGACGATCGGTGAGACAGGCACTCTCTATAGGCAATATTTGGCACGAGCCGTATCCGCAATTGGAGATGGCACGCTCTCTCTCATCGAATGCAGAGAGGACGATACGGCTATCCTCCGAGAACTGGTCTCTCTCCGCCCGGATGCCGGTGCTATCGTTATTGAGCCGACGCTCTCCCCGCGCGAGCGAGGATTTCTGGCACATGTCGCCCGAGCGACGATCGACCTGACGTTGAGTGCAGCTGTCGCAGCCCTCAAAGAAGAGACTACCATCGAGGTTGCCCAGGCGTTGTTTGCCCGAGAGATATGATTTTACCTATCATTCCACACCAGGCCGACCCTGGCGCCTACACATATGTTTCTGGTTCTTTCTCAGTTCGCAGGGGATTGCTCTTGTCGATGCAGGAATTGAGATATGCCTCGGCAACCGGCAAAATGGACGGTTTGATCGCGGCCCTCAACCGAGGATCCTACGCTCCCATTTCGAACGATGCGTCTCCCGGCGGGATCCTCGCTCGTGTCGAAGGGATGTGGAAGGATCTGCTGGCACGCGCATCCCGTGAATTGCCGGAACCGTTTTTGCCATATGTTCTGATGGTGCTCGACGAACGAGAACATGCCAAGGCGGGACTGGCCGAATATCTGGTCGAAGGTACGGATCTGCGTTCTGCTGAGACGGTGTTTCACGAATATGCCGCATACTGCCGAAGAATCCGTTCTTTTGCGAGCAAGTCGCCGGAGGTCCTACGGGAGTCTGTGTTTGGTCCAGCCCTCAGGGATGCTTTGGATGCGGCAGAATCGGGATCATCATACTCGGATGCGCAAGTCGTTTTTGATTTCTCAGTGGTGCAGAGCCTCGGCACCCTGGCCAGACGGTATGGACATCCTGCCGTCATTTCGTATGTTGACGGCTTGCAAACCCTCATGATTGCCGGACAGGCTCTGAAAGGAAAATTGAGGAGCGAGATGCATTCAGGAGCTGCGATCGAAAGACTCCTCCCGTTCCTTGAGACCGGCATCCGTAAACGGATCTGTGCTGTTCTGGACAGGATTTCTCTTCTTTCATGGGATATGCTGCAGCCGGGAGATCTTGTTGCGGAGGCGTCAGGGATGGTATTGCCTTCTGACAGGCATTATACGCCCGATGAGCGCCTGTTGATGCTCGAAGATGCTCTGGATGTCTGGCTTGTGAAACATATCGAGTCGACCGGGTATGAGGCATATGGTGTGACGGTCGTATTTGCGTATCTGGTGGATTTTCGACGGGAAGTATGGGCTTTGCGGCGCCTGCTGAAAGAAGCTGCTGCTGAGGCCCTGCAGTCCGGTGGAGTAGGGAGAGAGCCATGAACAGGGGCGCGGTAGTGACAACGAGAGGCATTGTGGGCGCCTTTGAAGCTCTCGGGTTTGCCGGAACGGTTGTCGAGAATGCACGAGGTGCTTCGGAGGCTGTCTCCGGTCTTGTACGTTCCGGGGAATACAGTCTTATCCTGGTGACATCGGATGTAGCGGACGGCTGGCCTGGGCCGGGAGCCGTTCATGATCGGGCAGTCCCCGTCGTGCTTGTCGTTCCGGTGACGTCATCAGCGTCGGAATGTGCTGCCTCCGCCGTGCGTGAGCTGGTCGAGAGTGCAGTAGGCATTGATTTGGTGGGAAAACGGATGGAGGAGAAAAGCCATGACCAACGGTGAGATAGTCAAGGTTGCCGGGCCTCTTGTTGTGGCCAAGGGGCTGACCAACCCCCAGATGT